>NZ_JAJAFX010000026.1:0-77730 GCF_025384845.1 Photorhabdus temperata
CTGTGACGGAAAAGCCCCAAGGTGCTGATGTGACTAAACCTTCTTCTTTAGCTGCCCGGCCTGAGTTGCCAGTAGCACCGGTGCCCTGTGAGCGCACGGCCTGCGGTGAACTGCTGATGAAAAGCGGACCCCGTATCTGGCGGGTACGGGGGATGAAAAAATCCCCGGTGCCGGATGTGATGAAGGTGAACGTGCAGGTGCGGGATGAAACGTCCGGCCTGTTCCATGTGGATACGCTGGACATGTACCATGCGCGGCATCGTCAGAACTACATCAGCACGGCGGCGCAAGAGCTGGCATGCGAGCCGTCTGTGATTAAACGCGAAGCCGGGCGGGTGCTGCTGATGCTGGAACAACAACAGGATGCCGAGCAGCGAGCGGAGGCCGAAGCCTCAGGGACAACGGCGGTGACGGTCAGCGCGGAAGACGAAGCCGCCGCGCTGGCGTTGCTGACATCGCCGAACTTAACAGAACAGATTATCAACGACATGGCCGCCTGCGGGGTGGTCGGCGAATCCACCAATCTGTTGACCGGGTATCTGGCGGCGGTCTCGCGCAAACTCGATAAACCGCTGGCCGTGCTGATACAAAGCAGTTCCGCTGCCGGGAAATCGTCCCTGATGGAGGCGGTGCTGAACCTGATGCCGGAAGAGGAGCGTATCCAGTACTCGGCAATGACCGGGCAGAGCCTGTATTACCTCGGCGAAACCAGCCTGCAACACAAAATACTGGCGATAGCGGAAGAAGAAGGCGTGCGGCAGGCGGCCTATGCCCTGAAACTGTTGCAGTCCGACGGCGAGCTGAAAATCGCCAGCACCGGCAAGAACGAACAGAGCGGCGAACTGGTGACGCGGGAATATAAGGTACAGGGACCGGTGATGCTGATGTTAACGACGACGGCCATTGATGTGGATGAAGAGCTGCTGAACCGCTGTCTGGTGCTGACGGTCAACGAATCGCGCGAGCAGACGCAGGCTATCCACGCCATGCAGCGGCACCGCCAGACGCTGGCCGGGTTGCTGGCTGACTCGGAGAAAGGCTATCTGACGCAGTTACACCAGAACGCCCAGCGCCTGTTAAGGCCGCTGAAAGTGGTGAATCCCTACGCCCATCAACTGACGTTCCTGTCAGACAAAACCCGGATGCGGCGCGACCACATGAAATACCTGACGCTGATACAGGCCATTGCGTTGCTGCACCAGTATCAACGTGAAGTGAAAAAAACGACCCACCGCGGACAGGTCATCGAATATATCGAAGTCACCCAAGACGACATTGCCCTGGCTAACCAGCTGGCGCATGAGGTGCTGGGGCGCACGCTGGATGAAATGCCGCCGCAGACGCGCAAGCTGTTACTGCTGATACAGGACTGGGTACGGGAAACCGCCGGACAACAGGCAGTCAGGGTCGATGAACTGCATTTTACCCGGCGGGATATTCGGACCGCTCTGCACTGGGGCGATACGCAACTGAAAGTGCATCTGGCGCGGTTGCTGGAAATGGAATACCTGTTGCTGCATCGCCGCGGGCTGACCTATGAATATACGCTGCTGTGGGATGGTGAAGATACCGGGCAACCTCATCTGTGCGGATTACTGGAGATGACTGAATCTCTGTCAGAAATGACAGGCAATGTGTTCCAGTCGGGGTCAGAGGATGTTCAGTCGGGTACAGGTCGGGGCAGGGTCGGCAGTCAGTCGGTCAGTCAGAATCCGGCCTCAGGGCAGGCAACATCAGACCTGTCGGCGGAAGTGGCCGGGGTAAAGCAAAAAGCAGTTATTAAGACAGAAAAAAAACCGGCTTCAATCCCCCTGCCCGAAGAAACAGAAACGGCGAATGACGCAGTGACGGGCAGGGCGTTCCGGTCGGGGACGAAAAGTGTCCGGTCGGATACAGGTCAGCCCCCGGTCGGTACACCGCCGGACAGACAAAATCCGGCCTCAGCACAGACAGCACAAGGCTTGACAACAGAACCGGGCGGAGCCGGAAAGAAAACAGTTAATAGACGTAAAACACAAAAGGCCCCGCTGCCCGCTGCCTCAGCCGCTCATTCCCAATCCGAAACGGAGGTAAATCATGGCAAACCGTAAACCGCGCAAAGGAAGTCTCCTGACCGTTAATGACGTCTACCGTCAGCCTGTGGGGCCGGCGCATGACCCAAAAAGCCTGTATGCGCTGCTGCTGCGCTTCGTGGCCTGGCGGCAGGAACGAAACTGGTCGGAAACCACGCTGAAAGTGCAGACCCATCACACCTATCGCTTCATCCTGTGGGCCACGGAACGGGGCCTGTACTCTGCCGCGGATATCACCCGGCCGATACTGGAGCGTTACCAGCGCTACCTGTACCAGTACCGCAAGACCAACGGAGAGCCGCTGAGCATCCGCACCCAGCGCACGCAGTTGCAGCCGTTACAGGTGTGGTTCAAATGGCTGACCAAACAGAACCTGATACTGGCGAACCCGGCAGCGGACATTGAGTTGCCGCGGGAAGAAAAACGCCTGCCGCGGTATATCCTGAGCATTGATGAAATCGAGCATATCCTGTCGCTGCCTGACCCGAATACGTTGCAGGGCGTACGCGACCGGGCCCTGATGGAGCTGCTCTGGTCAACGGGGATACGACGCAGTGAAGTGGCCCGGCTCGATATCTACAGCATTGACGGGTCACGCAAAACCGTGACCATCCGGCAGGGCAAGGGGAATAAAGACCGGGTATTGCCCCTCGGCGAACGGGCCTTAAACTGGCTCCAGTTCTATCAGCAGCAGGTTCGCCCGCAACTGCTGGTCACCCCGGACATCCAATCGCTGTTCGTGGCAATGGACGGTCTCGACGGGTTGCAGCCGAACGGTATCACCCATGCCGTGAGCGGTTATATCCGGGCCGCCGGCATTGAGAAAAAAGGCGCCTGCCACCTGTTCCGGCATGCGATGGCGACGCAGATGCTGGAGAACGGAGCGGACCTGCGCTGGATACAGGCCATGTTAGGCCATGCCAGCGTGGAATCCACCCAGGTGTATACGCAGGTCTCTATCCGGGCCTTGCAGGCGGTGCACGCCAGCACCCATCCGGCGGAGCAAATGGCCGACGAAAAAGTCAGCGACGCCGATGAGGTGGGTTTACTGGCCGACCTGTACGCCGAAGACAACGCCGACGCTGACACGCCGCCGGACAGCCCGGCGCCGACCTGAAACCTCAATATCCTCTGACCGTCCGTCCGCCCCCGTTAAGTTGGGCGGGTTCGGTGTGGGGGCAGACCGTGGCCGGACTGCCCGTCAGCCTCGGCGCACGCGGGGGTAAATAGTCGTCAGGCGGCCCAACCGCTGACGTCCCCGTTGAGCCGGTCCAGGCCGCCCAACGCCTATTGAACATAATGCGGGGGGAATTATACGCACTGCGCCGGTGAGCCCGGGCAACCGCCTGAGCATTGATGAGCGGCTTAATGCGTATAATTGGCATTATGTCTTGCGCCCCCGCGGGTCGGCATTGCGGGGAGTGGCGCACAAGGCTGACGCCTTCTGCTGTCAGCCGCTGAGCCAGTCCTCGGCAAAAACCCGTGTTCTTCTTTAGCTGCCGTGCCAACGTCCGGCCAACCCCCCTGAAGGCAAGTCGGCCTGCGGCCTCCGCTCATTAACTTCCCCCCGCCCCAACCCCGCTGCACTGGCTGCGCCCGGTTCGCAGTCGCAGGCTCCTTGCTCATTCCCGTGCTCGCCATCGCCGCCCCGTGCAGCCCCCAGGGGCTTCCCTGAACAAAACCTCGTGGTCATGCAAGGCCATGCGCAACCCGAAGCCACGGTGCCCCCGAGCGTCGCAGGGGCGCCGCTTGCGGGCTCTATGCCGCCCGCGCCCGCAGAACGGGCACCCGCCGCCCAAACAAGTTGGGCGACGTTCGCCCGTTGCCGAAAAAGGCGCTACACTGACAATGGCACGGCGGGAAAAACCGGCCTTTGGAGGCGAAAAGCGCGTCAGGGGGTTTTGGGTTCGGCGACAAAGCAGCACGGGAAAAAACGGGTTGTAACTGACTGAGGGCATTAGGAAAATCGGTGACCGGCGGTCAACTTCGCAATGGAATGGGTTGTTGTGGAGAATAATGCCTTGAGCCTGCCAAAAGGCATGGCGGATTACGGTCGGGCACAAAGTTCACTGGCGATGAAGATGTACAGGGAAGGGGCTACACCGGATCAGCTATCCGAAGAGCTGGCGAGGCAAACACGGGGCACCCATCCAGAAGGTCAAGATCCAGCCAGAGGGCTGATTGTGGCGTGGGGGAACTTCTTCGGTGTGCCGTTAGATGTGGTGATGTCCAATGAGAAAATGACGCCGGAGAAAGCCGCTTCCATCGTTGCCAGCGGTGTGCCCACCAGTGAAGCGAAAGTGATGCAGTATGTGGCGGCGAAGGCATTCCTATCATTGGCTAAAAATCCGATGTCAGGCAGCAAAACAGAAAGCACACTTCCGCAATGGAGTGCGGGAGAAGGGAAATTCAATCCGAAATATCAAGGCACGGTAACAAATGTTGAGCATCAGACAGGGAAGTTTGATGGGAAGTCGCTGCCTAATGAAAAAGGAAGCATTGCAAGTAACAAAACCATCAAGAATGACGTATTAGATAATCCAAGGGTTGGAACTGGCGAGAAGGGAACAGGTAGTGGGAATAAAGTAGATCAGATACCTAACAAAACTGTTGTTGATATTGATGGGAAAGAAATATCTGTTTATCCAAATAGGAATAAGCCAACAGCAACACAAGAATTTCCTCCAGTAGCTAAGGCCCATGGGTTCAATGATATTGTCGACAATTATGCAGGATTAGCAACACAGACGAAACTGAAAAATGGAGCCACTCTTTATCAATTGCCAGGAAGTCTAAATGGGATTGAAGGACGATTTGAGTGGATAGTGGATCCGAAATTAGGTGGCGTAAGTCATAGAATGTTTGTCACTGGAGGAACAGTTAATGGAGTACCATCAAAACCATGATAAATGAAATGTATTCTTTGGCTAATCAAATGGGATTAATTGATTGGGGAATGATTTTTCTTGGGGCTAAGGGAAATCCAGCCGGTCATTTATCAGCTTCTAATATTAGTGAATTTGCGTGTAGTGAATTGTCAAAACTCGATATGACTGATGCTCTTTTGACCGAGGTATCTGAAGCTGCTTTTTGCACAGAAATTACTGGTGAATTAATTAATAACTTAGAGGTTATATGTGATAAAAAAAATGTAAGCCTTCAATTATCAGAAAGAAAGTGGAAATGTATAGCTTTATATTTTTTATTGTTCAAAGAGTTACCTGATGATTATGTATATGCTCTCCTTAAGCTGAATGAATTTTGGGTTCTTTGGGGAGATAGTGTAGATTCACCGAATATAGTCCAGAGTGTTGGTAATAATCTTTCACCATCTGAGTATTATTCGGAAGAAAACTATCACTCATTGATAAAAGAGCATCATAATTGGTTAGATAGGGAAATTGAACAATTACGATTGAACTAATACAGATCCCGGTCTTGAGCCGGGATCTCCTTTTTAGCCGTCAGCCATTCTTAACGAGCCGAATAATCAACTGTTCGGCCATCACTGGTGATGGTGCTCGGTGTTATTAAAAGTCATTTTTTAACTTATGGTTTTAACCGTTATTTTTATCCCTTTTAACACCTGATTTTTGTTAAGTTTAATCATCATCGGATAACGTTTTTTACATTTAAAAAACTCTAATCATACCCGCTTTTTATCTTCACTGACTCTGTTTTTCTGTTTTTCTGTTTTTCTGTTTTTCTGTTTTTCTGTTTTTCTGTTTTTCTGTTTTTCTGTTTTTCTGTTTTTCTGTTTTTCTGTTTTTCTATTTTTCTATTTTTCTATTTTTTCGGATAATCATCCCATTTTTAATAATTTAAATCCTGCTGAATTAACCTTTTTATCCCTTTTTTATTGCGTTGTTTTTATATTTTTCTTCGTAAAATAATCGGCGATAAAACACTTAAAATCCATCTGTTCGGATAATATTATTTTACATACGGATTCCTTTTTAACTCTCTATTAATGGTTAATTATTTCCGATTAAATGCAATTAACCCTCCTTCTGAAAAATTGCATTTATTGAGTTAAATTAGCTCTAGATATGAAATCTTTAATGCCTTTGTATTCGCGTTTTTAAATGAATATGGCAGGTTAGGTAAATTTAAAATAAGGTCAAATATAGAATCTCTGACAAATGAATTAATCATAGAATGGTAAACAAAGTAGAATCCCCAATCCCACTATGATTTTTATGACAGGTAGGCTTTAAACTATTATTAAAGCCATTTTTTAATTTATGATTTTAATCGGTATAAAGTTCTAACCGTTGTTTTTATCCCTTTTAACACTTGCTTTTTGTTAAGTTTAATCATCATCGGATATCGTGCTTTATGTTTAACGAACGCTAATCATACCCGCTTTTTATCTTTACTGGTTCTGTTTTTCTATTTTTCTGTTTTTTCAGACAATCACCCATTTTCATGGCTTAAATCCTGCCAAATTAACCGTTTTCTCCCTTTTTTATTACGTTATTTTTAGGGTTTTCTTCGTAAAATAACCGGCGGGAAAGCGCTTAAATACCCATCTTTTTGGATAATATTCTTTTACATACGGATTCCTTTTCAACTCTCTATTAACGGTTAATGACTTGATTGAATGTCACTAACTCCCCTTCTGAAAAATTGCATTTATTGAGTTAAATCCGTCCTGGATATAAAAGCTTTAATGCCTCTATATTCACGCTTTTAAATGGGCATGGCAGGTTAGGTAAATATAAAATGAATGAAGTATAGAATCGTTCATAAATTAATTAAATATGGAAGGGTAAACAAAGTGGGATCCCTTCCTGAGTTTTATAATGTGCAGGCTTTAAACTGTTATTAAAAGCCATTTTTTTAATTTATGATTTTAATCGGTATAAAGTTTTAACCGTTGTTTTATCCCTTTTACACCTGCTTTTTGTTAAGTTTAATCATCATCAGATATCGTGTTTTACGTTTTACGTAATGCTAATCATACCCACTTTTTATCTTTACTGGCTCTGTTTTTCTGTTTTTCTGTTTTTTCAGACAATCACCCCTTTTCATGGCTTAAATCCTGCAAAATTAACTGTTTTCTCCCTTTTCTATTACATTATTTTTTATAGTATTCTTCGTAAAATAACCGGCGAGAAAGCGCTTAAATATCCATCTTTTTGGATAATATTCTTTTACATACGGATTCCTTTTCAACTCTCTATTAACGGTTAATGACTTGATTAAATGTCACTAACTCCCCTTCTGAAAAATTGCATTTATTAAGTTAAATCCGCCCTTAATATAAAAGCCTTAATACTTCTGTATTCACGTTTTTAAATGAGTATGGCAGGTTAAGCAAATCCACACTTCTAAACGTCTACACCTCTTTACATCCAAAATAAAATTAATATATGCCATTTGGCTATATATGGTTGCTATTCATTCTTTCAAAGAAACATATCTACAGAGTTATCCTCTATAACTATCTGAATATAACGGATTATCTGGAGATGATATGACCACGTCACGCTCTGTTCTCGATATGATTGGCAATACCCCGTTGCTGGAGTTAACGCATCTGAATACCGGTCCGTGTCGATTGTTTATTAAGTTGGAAAATCAAAACCCCGGTGGTTCTATTAAAGACCGCGTTGCACTTTCAATGATCGAGCAAGCAGAAAAACAGGGGCTGCTTCAACCTGGTGGGACGATTATCGAAGCCACTGCCGGCAATACCGGTATCGGGTTAGCCCTGGTCGCCTCCCTGAAAGGTTATAAGCTGATTCTGGTCGTTCCAGATAAGATGAGCCGGGAGAAGGTGTTTCACCTGCGTGCACTAGGTACCGATGTGCGTCTGACCCGTTCTGATGTCAGCAAAGGCCATCCAGAATATTATCAGGATTATGCCCTGCGTCTGGCTCAAGAGATTCCCGGCGCTTATTATATTGATCAGTTCAATAATCCGGCTAATTCAGCGGCTCATACCGCTACCACCGGCCCGGAAATCTGGCAGCAAATGGATCATAATGTTGATGCAGTGGTGATCGGTGTCGGTTCCGGCGGTACGCTGGGCGGTCTGAGCAATTATTTTGCTCAAGTTTCACCGGAAACCGAGTTTGTTCTGGCAGATCCAAACGGTTCTATCCTGGTGGACTATATCGAACACGGTAAATATGGCGAAGCCGGGAACTGGCAAGTGGAAGGTATCGGCGAAGATTTTGTTCCTCCTCTCGGCGATTTCAGCCGGGTGCACCATGCATATCGTGTCAATGATGCAGAAGCCTTCTCCAGTGCACGCGATCTACTGTTAAGGGAAGGTGTTCTGGCCGGCTCTTCCAGTGGTACTCTACTGGCTGCTGCACTGCGCTACTGCCGCTCGCAAACCACACCGAAACGCGTGGTTACACTGGCCTGTGACAGCGGAAATAAGTATCTGTCAAAGATGTTTAACGATTACTGGATGCTGGAGCAAGGATTCCAATCGCGTATGCCACAGCACGATCTGAGCGACTATATAACCTACCGCTATCAGGATGGCGCTACGGTTTTTGTGTCGCCGGAAGATTCATTGAAAACCGCTCATACCCGAATGCGCCTGTATGAGATTTCTCAGTTGCCAGTGCTGAAAGATGAACAAGTGGTAGGCATTATTGATGAGTGGGATTTGATGCACACAGTACAGGCTAATCCACTCAATTTTACTCTGCCCGTTAGCCACGCGATGACTCATCAAGTGAAGACGCTGGATAAAAACGCTTCTTTGCAACAATTGATGGCGACTTTCGATGCCGGGCATGTCGCGCTGATCGTCGATAATGGCTGTTTCCTCGGGCTGGTGACTCGCACTGATGTGCTGAATGCATGGCGTCAGCAACTTAATTGATCTTTTTGCAGGAATAATTCTATGACCAAGTTTGATACCAAAACTGTTCACGCCGGCTATACACCCGATCACACTGGCGCGGTAATGCCGGCGATTTATGCAACTTCAACTTATGTCCAGTCAGCTCCCGGCCAGCACACTGGTTATGAATATTCCCGCAGTGGCAATCCGACGCGTGATGCGCTGGAAAGCGCTATAGCCGAACTGGAAAACGGTAGCCGGGGATATGCTTTCAGTTCAGGTCTGGCTGCCAGTTCCACGGTGCTGGAGCTGCTGGATAAAGACAGCCATTTGGTGGCAGTAGATGATTTGTACGGTGGTACCTATCGACTACTAGAAAAAGTACGTAGCCGTAGCGCCGGTTTGCGTGTCACTTATGTTGAAGCACATGACATTGCCGGTCTTGAAGCCGCAATTCGTCCCGAGACAAAAATGATCTGGGTGGAGACACCCACTAATCCACTGTTGAAACTGGCCGATCTGGCGGCTATCGCGCAAATAGCACAACGACACGGTATCATCAGCGTGGCAGATAATACTTTCGCCTCCCCGTATATCCAGCGCCCGCTTGATCTGGGATTTGATATCGTGGTGCACTCAGCGACTAAGTATCTTAATGGTCATTCCGATGTCATCGCAGGGCTGGCTGTCGTCGGCAAGGATGCAGACCTGGCAGAAAAACTCGGTTTTCTGCAAAACTCGGTAGGTGGCGTGCTCGATCCATTTAGCAGTTTTCTGGTACTACGCGGAATGCGTACGCTTGCTCTGCGTATGCAGCGTCACATCGATAGTGCGGAAAAGATCGCACACTGGTTGGCACAACAACCGCAGATCGAAACTGTTTTTTATCCCGGTCTCTCTTCCCATCCGCAGCATGAGCTGGCAAAGCGCCAGATGAAGGGCTTTGGCGGTATGATTTCTGTTCATTTAAAGGGTGATGATGATTATGCCCGTCGGCTGATTCAGGAGCTGAAATTATTTACACTGGCGGAAAGTCTGGGCGGAGTGGAAAGCTTGATAGGCCAGCCATTTAGTATGACTCACGCTTCTATTCCGTTAGAAAAGCGTCTTGCTTCCGGGATTACTCCACAGTTAGTGCGGATTTCAGTGGGTATCGAAGATGCGGAAGATCTCATCGCAGATTTGGCTCAGGCGTTAGAAAAAGCAGCTCAATAAAAGAGAGAAAAAGAGCAATGCCAGTCAATCGCTTAACTGACTGGCATTAGGTGACTGAAAATAAAGAGCAGGGGGTTATTTATCACCCAACAGAACAGATTCCAGCGCGATTTCAATCATTTCATTAAACGTCGTCTGACGTTCTTCTGCAATAACGTGTTCACCGGTACGAATATGATCAGAAACGGTACAGATAGTCAGTGCTTTTGCGCCATATTCAGCTGCAACACTGTAGATACCTGCCGCTTCCATTTCTACACCCAAAATACCGTACTTTTCCATTACATCGTACATTTGTGTATCAGGTGTATAGAACAGTTCAATGGAGAAGATGTTGCCTACATGCGCTTTAATGTTTTTTGCTTTAGCAGCATCAACTGCATTACGGACCAGATCGAAATCAGCAATCGCGGCAAAGTCATGATCTTTAAAACGTATACGGTTAACTTTGGAATCAGTACATGCACCCATGCCAATAACCACATCACGCAATTTAATGTCGTGACGTACTGAACCGCAGGAACCCACACGGATAAGGACTTTAACGCCAAAATCGGCAATTAGTTCTTTCGCATAGATAGAGCAGGATGGGATACCCATACCGTGTCCCATCACGGAAATCGGACGGCCTTTATAAGTCCCGGTGAAACCCAACATGCCGCGAACATTATTTACCTGCCGAACATTTTCCAGAAAAGTTTCAGCAATGTATTTTGCACGTAATGGATCGCCAGGCATCAGAACAACATCTGCAAAATCGCCCATCTCGGCATTAATATGGGGAGTGGCCATAATTAAATTCCTTGTTTCTTATTTACTGGTTATTTTGGTGGTATATGGCTGCCCGCAAGCAGCCAGTAATCGGGATTAGAGCATGGGTTTGCCGTATTCCATTGGCGACAGATCAAAATATTTAGCCACTGTCTGTCCAATATCAGCAAAAGTTTCACGGTGACCCAGTGAGCCGGGTTTCACTTTTGGCCCATAAATCAGAACCGGAATGTGCTCACGAGTATGGTCAGTACCAGGCCATGTTGGGTCACAACCGTGGTCTGCGGTCAGGATCAGGATGTCATCCTCTTTCACCTGTTTCAGCATTTCAGGCAAACGGCGGTCAAACAGCTCCAATGCCGCAGCATAACCCGGAACGTCACGGCGATGACCGTAAGCAGAGTCGAAATCGACAAAGTTAGTGAAGACGATGGTGTTGTCACCCGCTTTTTCCATTTCAACCAGAGTTGCGTCAAACAGTGCGTCAATACCGGTCGCTTTCACTTTTTGCGTGATACCGACGTTTGCGTAAATATCCGCGATCTTGCCGATAGAAACGACTTCGCCATTTTTCTCATCAACCAATTTTTTCAGTATAGTTGGAGCCGGTGGCTCTACAGCCAGATCATGACGATTACCGGTACGCTCGAAATGACCTGCTTTCTCACCAACAAATGGGCGGGCAATAACGCGACCAATATTATAATCACCGTCAGTCAACTCTTCACGGGCGATTTCACACAGTTCGTATAGGCGATCCAAACCGAAAGTTTCTTCGTGGCAAGCAATCTGGAATACCGAGTCAGCCGAGGTATAGAAAATCGGTTTACCCGTTTTCATATGCTCTTCACCCAGTTTATCCAGAATGACCGTACCGGAAGAGTGGCAGTTACCCAGATAGCCCGGCAGGTTTGCGCGCGCTACCAGTTTATCCAACAATTCCTGTGGGAAGCTGTTTTCTTCATCTTTGAAGTAACCCCAGTCAAACAGAACCGGTACACCGGCAATTTCCCAGTGACCTGATGGTGTGTCTTTACCGGAAGAGAGTTCGCTGGCATAAGCGTAAGCACCGATGATGTCCGCGTCTTTGTCCAGACCTACAGGGAAAGTTCCACAAGACTCCTCCGCCGCTTTAGCCAAACCTAAACGGCTTAAGTTCGGCAAGTTCAGAGGCCCTTTACGGCCAACATCGGCATCACCACGGGCACAGACTTCTGCAATGTGTCCCAGGGTGTTAGATCCTTTATCACCAAATTTTTCGGCATCTTCACTGGCGCCAATGCCAAAAGAATCCAATACCATGATGAATGTACGTTTCATAATTTTCTCCTGCGTCAAGTCACGCTAACAATGCGGAAATGCCACCGTTATTTAATAATAAGTATGGTTATTACTCGCTGATTTGGCGATAAACCATTGGTGTGGCTGGTTTGGCTTCCACGCCCAGAACGATAGCTTTACGTACTGCTTCCGCCGCTTCCTGCCATTCGTTTTCATTGTTGGCATGAATAATAGCTAAGGGGGTATCTGCATTCACTTCTGAACCCAGAGCAACAATATTACTCAGCCCCACACTGTAATCTATAAGATCTGCTGCCTTACGGCGTCCCCCACCAAGGGAAACCACAGATATTCCCAAAGCGCGGGTGTCCATATCTGTGATAAATCCATGCTGTTCAGCCAATACAGGCTGGCTGAAAACAGCGGTTGGCAAATAACGGTCATAACGCTCAACGAAATCAATCGGGCCTTTTTGTGCAGCGACCATGCGACCAAAGATTTCTGCTGCTTTACCGTTATTTAATACCGACTGGAGTTTATTGCGGGCGTCTTCACGGTCTGTTGCCAGATTACCGGATACCAGCATTTCAACACACAGTGCCATTGTAACTTCGAGTAAACGTGGATTGCGATATTCACCCGTCAGAAAGCGAATGGCTTCACGAACTTCAAGTGCGTTACCCGCACTGGATGCTAGAACCTGATTCATATCCGTCAACAGCGCAGTCGTTTTACAACCCGCGCCGTTAGCTACGCTAACAATAGATTCCGCCAGTTGTTCCGACTCTTTATACGTCGGCATAAACGCACCAGAGCCAACTTTGACATCCATCACCAATGCATCCAAACCTTCAGCCAGTTTTTTGCCGAGGATAGACGCGGTGATCAAAGGGATAGAATCCACCGTCGCGGTAATATCCCGAGTTGCATAGAAGCGTTTGTCTGCCGGCGCCAGCGAATTAGTCTGGCCGATAATCGCTACGCCAACGTCCTGAATAATGTTACGGAAGCGGCTGTCATCAGGAAAAATATCAAATCCTGGGATCGCTTCCAGTTTGTCCAGCGTACCACCAGTATGACCCAAACCACGGCCGGAGATCATCGGAACATAACCACCACAAGCCGCCACCATTGGGCCAAGCATCAGGGATGTGACATCACCGACACCGCCGGTTGAATGTTTATCCACAATCGGGCCATTCAGATTCAAGCTTTGCCAGTTCAACACCGTACCGGAATCACGCATAGCCAGAGTCAGAGCCACCCGCTCTCCCATTATCATATCGTGGAAGTAGATAGCCATCGCCAGTGCAGCAATCTGCCCTTCAGAAACGGTATTGTCACGCACGCCATTGATGAAGAAGCGGATCTCTTCTTCACTCAGTGGATGCCCATCACGCTTTTTACGGATAATTTCCTGTGCCAGAAACAAAGCATTCTCCTCATCATGATTAAAATCGGGAAAGGTTCAGCCATTACGCACCAACGGGTACGGTGTATGATTATCAGTAATTGCTGCTTTGTTTTTGCCCCTGATGACCCAGAGTGTTCAGCAAACTTCCCAACAAGCTGGAAGCACCAAAACGGAAATGACGGGCATCAACCCATTTATCACCCATAATGCGATCAGCCAATGCCAGATATTGTGCTGCTTCTTCCGCGGTACGAACGCCACCCGCCGGTTTGAAACCAACGGTTTCACCCACTCCCATCTCATGAATAACCTTAATCATGATTTCAGCACTTGCCAGTGTGGCGTTAACGGGTACTTTGCCGGTGGACGTTTTGATAAAATCGGCACCTGCTTTAATTGAAATTTCAGCCGCCTTACGGATCAGAGATGCTTCTTTCAGTTCACCTGTTTCGATAATGACTTTTAGCAAAACACCCGCTTCCGCACAGGCTTCTTTACAGGCTTTAACCATATCAAAGCCAATTTGTTCATTACCGGCCATCAATGCGCGGTATGGGAAAACCACGTCAACATCATCAGCACCATAAGCAATCGCCGCCCAGGTTTCAGCTACAGCGATCTCAATATCGTCATTACCGTGTGGGAAGTTTGTCACTGTTGCAATGCGGATTTCAGGGGTGCCCTGTTCACGCAATATTTTACGCGCCAGAGGAATAAAACGCGGGTAGATACAGATAGCCGCCGTGTTACCCGCCGGGCTTTTCGCCTGATGACAAAGTGCCGTCACTTTTCCATCTGTATCATCATCATTAAGTGTCGTTAAATCCATCAAACTCAGCGCACGCTGCGCTGCTGCGGTTAAATCGGTCATAAAACTCTCCAACGTTATTATCGCGGCCGGCTTTACGCCAGAACCACACATTTTTTTAAACGATTGTTTGTTGGCGAGCGGACTTGGTTCCTTGAAGATGTAGCCGTGGGATGCCTACCGCGACAGTTGAACTCCTTTTCACCGCACTATGCTCTCTTCGGTTTATGGTCCTTAATGCGAGCCTCGCCTTTATCCATAAAATATTGGCATAATATTATTTGAACATTTAAACGCTCAAAAAATCGTGCCAAATATCACATTAATACAATGTAATTTGCAAGATAACAATTTTATATGTGATGAAAATCACATTAAATTGGTGTGCTATCCGGTTTATCTGCCAATCACACCTTCCTGTCATCAAATAGTACACGATAAAAAATATAACTCATTGCCAAACAAAGGGGGATGGCAGGCAATGTTTTTCATCATGGGTTAATTGGAAGGAAAATGGATTGCAGGCGGAATTATCCCACCTGCATATTGCAACAAAGTTACAGCGCCAGGAAGAAACCGGCAATAGTTGCACTCATCAGGTTGGATAATGTACCTGCTATTACTGCTTTCATCCCCAGACGAGCGACATCCCCGCGACGATTTGGCGCCATACCGCCCAAACCACCCAGCAGGATAGCGACAGAAGAAAGGTTAGCAAAGCCACACAGTGCAAAGGAGATGATGGCTTTGGTGTGATCTGACAGAACCTGTAAACCCGCAGCCGCAACCGCATCATCCGGTTGCAAATATGGGCCGAAGTTCATAAAGGCAACGAATTCGTTCACAACCAGTTTTTGACCGATAAAGGAACCGGCAACGGTTGCTTCATGCCATGGAACACCAATCAGGTAAGCAATAGGCGCACAAACCCAGCCCAGTACCAATTCAAGAGAAAGTTGCGGGTAATGAAACCAGCCACCGATACCACCAAGAATACCGTTCACTAACGCAATCAGGGCAACAAACGCCAGTAGCATTGCACCGACGTTCAGCGCTAATTGCATACCAGCAGCGGCGCCAGAAGCCGCGGCATCGATAATGTTAGCAGGACGTTCTGATTCAGCGACCAGTGACATCGCATCAACAGTGTCTTGCGACTTTTCAGTTTCAGGCACCATCAGTTTAGCGAATAACAGACCACCTGGGGCTGCCATAAAGGAAGCCGCAATCAGATATTCCAACGGTACGCCCATTGATGCATAACCAGCCAGTACAGAACCCGCGACAGATGCCAGACCACCACACATAACCGCAAACAGTTCAGACTGGGTCATCGTGGCGATATAAGGGCGAACAACCAGTGGCGCTTCAGTTTGACCTACGAAAATATTTGCTGTTGCTGACAACGATTCGGTACGTGAAGTTCCGAGAACTTTTTGCAGGCCGCCACCCAATACTTTGATAACGAGCTGCATAACACCGATGTAGTACAAAACAGCAATCAGTGAAGAGAAGAAAACGATAATCGGCAGTACACGCAAGGCGAAAACAAAACCACCACCCCCAAACAGTTCAAACATTTTGGGGGAAACTAATCCACCAAAAATAAAATCCATTCCTTGCTGACCATACTGGATAACACTGGAAACTCCCTCAGACATACCCATTAATATTATCTTGCCTGCGGGAACATAAAGTACAAAAGCGCCGATAGCGACCTGAATCAAAAAAGCACCAAGGACGGTACGAAGTTTAATAGCGCGATAGTTACTGGAAAAGAGTACTGCGATCAAGATCAGCACTACCATCCCGACCAGGCTCATAAAGAGTTGCATTGGAAGAATCCCTGTTCACTTAATAATAAATTAAATATGTCAGTAAGTATGTAAATGTTTACTGACACTGTTTCGGCGCTGATTATACTCAGTCATCGGAATGAACAAGCTATCTACATCACAAATACCCACCGAAAAAAGCAATGGAAAAACGATAAATGTGATGTAAATCACACAAAATTGCGGAAATAATCTGCAATAAGATAATCTAGCCGTCAGGACGGCAAAATAATAAACAATTAAGAGATGATTATCAGGTAAGCGCAGTTAAAGTTTTATGATATACCACTTAACTATTCAACCCAAATAACTCAACACTGTTACTATAAAGTTGGGTGGCGATTTCGTCAGGAGATTCACGGCGAAGCTCACATAATGAAGCAAAAACCCCGGCAACTCTTTCCGGTCGGTTAGGTTCTCCCTGAAACCCGAAAAGTGGCATATCCGGTGCGTCTGTTTCCAGCACAAGAGAAGTTAAAGGAAGTTCAGCAACTGCGCGACGGGTTTTCTGCGCTCTTTCATAAGTAATGGTTCCCCCTACCCCGATGTAGTATCCCAAACGGATAAAAGTTTCTGCCTGAGATAAACTACCGGCGAATCCATGTACCACACCGGTACGGGGAAGGTCGATTCTTCTCAGGATCGCGGCCAGTTGATCATGGCTTTTTCTGGAATGAAGTATGACAGGTAATTCACACTGTTTTGCCAGCCGCAATTGAGCACACAGCAACTCTTTTTGTTTTTCAAACTGAGGTTCAGCCATATAGAGATCAAGGCCAATCTCTCCGACAGCCACCCGCTTTTCATTTTTCTGTTTCAGTAATTGCGCCAGATCGGCAAGATGCGGTTCCTGATGTTCATTGATATAAAGAGGATGCAAACCCAACGCCGCATAAATCTCCGGATAAACGCGAGCCAGTTCAGATACCCGTTGCAAATTTTTCCCACTCACCGCGGGAACAATAATTTTATCCACACCATCCTGTGCCGCCCGTTGCAGGCTCTGCCGTTCGTCATCACGAAACGGGGGAAAATCAAAATGGCAGTGGGTATCAATCAACATAAAACTATCCGTTATTCATCTGTTCTGGCGATTCCGCCAATGCAGCTGGTGGTTTAACCAAAACGCTATTTTCCCCACTCCGGCGCAAGACATGACGGCTCAAACGATAATTTTTACGCTCCGCCATACCAAACTTATCACCAACAAATGCATGACCAACCGTCGCCAGGAAATAGCGACCGCAACGACGCCCAAGATGATAATCCTTATTCAGCGCCGGCAAACGACTGCCTAATGCACTGGCAGTTAATGGCGCAGGCGGATAGATTTCAAAGATCTGTACATCATCAGGTGGATTTTCAATAAATTTCTGTGTGCGGTAATAGCTTTTCGCATGTTGCTGTAACATCCGTACCATCTTTTGCAGGCTGCTATCCCCCAGCCAGCGTTCCATCCGTTTCATCCAATCAGGCGTGTAATAGAGCTGCGAAGGAACAGTGCGGATCACGACTATCGTATCAGCACCACGGCGATACGCCTCTTCCACCGGAATGGCGTCACTGATACCACCATCATAATAAACGACATCATCAATCGTCACACCATTGCGATAAAGCCCAGGAATAGCACTTGACGCCTTAATCACTTCCAGCCAATTCTTCCCATCAGGATGAAAATAGGTTGGTTCAAAATTATCTGCACGACACGCGCACATATAAAATTCACATCCGGCCTCAAACTTGCGTAAAGCGGTGGGGATATCCAAGGGAAGTTCCTGAGAAACGGTCTGCAAAAACCAATCTAAATCAACTAAATGACCACCACGAACAAAACGCAGAGGGTTAAAGAAATCAGGTCTGGTCGTATAACGGCTGATAGCCCGCCGGGCATATCCACGCTGCCCACAAATATAGGCTGAAAGGTTCTGAGCACCCGCCGAAGTACCAAGCAATAGATCAAACGGGTTAAATTCAACACGCATAAATTCATCCAGCACACCGGCGGTAAAAATGCCGCGCTGCCCCCCACCCTCACAAACAAGTGCAACCTTTCCAGATTTAATATGCGATTTATATTTATGGGATAATAGATCAATATTTCCCAAAGTTATCGGTATACGTTTCCCCACACAGTCCCCCAAAAAAATAAATGACGGATAGAGAGCATAACTTGAGAAGTTATTATCCGTCATTATATTATGGTGCTACGTAGTCAATATTTTGATAAAAACCCCTGGTGAGGGCGCATATCCGATTAGTACAAAACAAAATTATTTGAATGGAAAACAACCACCAAATTAGAAAAACATATTATTTTTTTATGGTCAGACCGTTTTGAATAGATTTGACCCCTTTCACTTTAGAGATAACATCCAGTACTTTTCTGGATTGCTGCTCGCTTTTCACAAAACCAGAAATATAAACAACTCCTTTTTCTGTTTTTACCGCGATGCCGGTGCTGTTGATACCTTTTTCCGCCAATAACTCACTTTTAATCTTCGCTGTGATAGCACTATCATCCATGTAACCATCGACGCTTTTCATGGAGTCATCGATTTTCTGACCAGCACTGTCGAGTGCTTGTGTCGCTTTATTTTTAAAAGACTCTTCTGCCAGCACACTACCGCTGACCAAGGCTGTACCCAAAACAACAGCCATCAATGTGTGAGTCAATTTAACATTCTTCATCTTATACCTTCCTTTTGTCGGTTAGATTTCTGAATCTATAAAGCCATGCAAACTGTCTTTGTATAAAGTAACCTAAACAGAATCCGCATTAGAATTAAAAATAGGTTATTACCTCCAATAGCTAAGTTAAATTGGAAAATAAAAACATCAATACAGCGAAAGACCAAGAAATAATAACAGGAAAATTAAGCAAAGAGCTATAAAATAAGACGAATCTTACCGACTAAAATTATAAATTATTCTTGTGTTACATATATTTTTGTAAAGAAAAAGGCTAACCTATTGTTAGCCTTATAAAATATTAATGTTCCCGTGTCTTGCGGAAATTGACGTCAGGATAACGTTCGCTGGTAAGATTCAGGTTAACCATAGTGGGTGCAATATAAGTCAGATTATCACCCCCATCAAGCGCCAGGTTTTGTTCATTCTTACGCTTAAACTCTTCCAGTTTTTTCGCGTCATAGCACTCAACCCAACGAGCCGTTGAAACGTTTACCGGTTCATATAAGGCTTCAACGTTGTATTCACTTTTCAAACGGGCAACAACCACATCAAACTGTAGAATACCTACCGCTCCCACAATCAAATCGTTATTTGCCAGTGGACGGAATACCTGTACCGCGCCTTCCTCAGAGAGTTGAACCAATCCTTTCAGCAGCTGTTTCTGTTTCAGGGGATCGCGCAGGCGGATACGCCGGAATAATTCCGGAGCAAAGTTAGGAATACCGGTAAATTTCAGATCTTCCCCTTGAGTAAAGGTATCACCAATCTGGATTGTGCCGTGGTTATGCAGACCGATAATATCTCCCGGGTAGGCATGATCCACATGAGAGCGATCACCTGCCATAAATGTCAGCGCATCAGAAATCACCACATCTTTCTTCGTTCTTACCTGACGCAGCTTCATGCCTTTTTCATATTTACCTGACACCACACGCATGAAAGCCACGCGGTCACGGTGTTTAGGGTCCATATTGGCCTGGATCTTAAAGATAAATCCGGTGAATTTATCTTCTTGAGCGGAGACTTCGCGCGCATCAGTCTGACGAGGCATCGGCGCAGGCGCCCATTTAACCAAACCATCCAGCATATGGTTAACACCGAAGTTACCCAATGCGGTACCGAAAAATACCGGTGTCAGTTCACCTTGTAAAAATGCCTGATGATCAAATTCATGGGAAGCCCCCTGAACCAGCTCCAGTTCCTGACGCAATTGTGCAGCCAGATCTTCACCAATCGCTGCATCCAGTTCAGGGTTATTCAGCCCCTTGATAGTGCGAACTTCCTGAATAGTATGACCCTTTCCGGTCTGATACAGATAAGTTTCATCAAGATAGAGGTGATAAACCCCTTTGAAATATTTACCACAGCCAATCGGCCAGGTGATTGGGGAACAAGCGATATTCAACTCATTTTCTACTTCATCCATCAGTTCTATTGGATCACGGATATCGCGATCAAGCTTGTTCATGAACGTCAGAATTGGAGTATCGCGCAGACGGGTCACTTCCATCAGTTTACGTGTACGATCTTCAACCCCTTTAGCGGCATCAATGACCATCAAACAACAGTCAACAGCCGTCAATGTACGGTAAGTATCTTCGGAGAAGTCTTCATGTCCCGGCGTATCAAGCAGGTTAACCAGACAATCGCTGTAAGGAAACTGCATCACAGACGTGGTAATGGAGATACCGCGTTGCTTTTCCATTTCCATCCAGTCAGATTTGGCGTGCTGATTTGAACCACGGCCTTTTACCGTACCGGCTTTCTGAATCGCTTGTCCGAACAGCAACACTTTTTCAGTAATAGTTGTTTTCCCTGCGTCAGGGTGAGAAATGATCGCAAAAGTTCGCCGTTTAGCGACTTCCTGCTGAAAAGGGGAATTTGACATCAATAACAATCTTCTGCTTTGTAAACGGGCTTGTACTCAACATTAGACGCTTCCCCGCAAGGAAAACAGCTGCCAAACCCGTGGGTGAATGAAAAATTGGCGCTCATTTTCGCTGAAATTGGTGCTATAAACAATCAATCAATTTTATCGCACTTATTACGCAAATAACGGCAACGCCATGATGATGGCATCTTCTTTACCTGTCGCAGCAGGATAGTAATTCTTACGGACAGTAACTTGATTAAATCCTGACTGTTCATACAACCTAATAGCAGAGCAATTCGATTGTCTTACTTCAAGCCATAAAGTATTAATCCCCTTCCCAGGCAAAATTGCTATTAAATACGCCAATAACGCTTTACCGTAACCTTGACCTTGATAGTCGGGATGAATCGCAATATTAAACAGGGTTGCTTCATCTAATATCAATTGGGTTACAGCAAAACCAATAAGCTGTTCATTAATCACTATTTTATAATTCAGATACCGCTCGCCCTGATTACTGAAAAATGTTTTTTCACTCCATGGAAACGCATGACTGGCTTTTTCAACCAGAAAAGCGGATGGGAGATCAGCGGGAGTTAATAGAGAAATGTTGTTCATGTTGCGAAATCTGCCGCCAAAGGGAACGTTTTGCCTTCCCGTCACAATATAAATCATTTAATGTAGGGCTTCTCAAAGAAATTCCCTGCCATGATAGTGTAATATCCACCCCCAACAGCCAACATGGACACTTAACCTGTTCCGGTAACATCGCAATATTATCCGATGTAATGCAGTAAACAGAGGATTTATCCAGCCCCATAGCTGTGAAAATATCTATTAATAATGAATTAGTTAAATCAATTTGGTCATTAGTAATAATCAGCAGACGGGTGGTATCGGGTAAGTGAACAGCTAACTCACCTTGCAAAACCGCCGGGTTACGCAAGCCCCATTGGGTAATCCCCAATTGAGCTAATAACCTGTCGCGCCGGGTTACCATATTTATTCACCTGCTGTAAAAAATAATCAGTAACATGTTATCAGAGGCCACTATCCGCGCCAATATTGGGCTTTAGATTTACCCGTCCCTGATACTTGGCACAGAACATGAAGAACATAAAGGAGCTATAGACAAATGTCAGCGTTAACCCCCGCCAGTGAAGTTATTTTGCGTCACCGTGAGCAATTTGGCTCTCATCACCTGCTCTTCGCCGGTGATATCCAGGACACACTGGCAACCCAAATTGATGCTGCCAGTGTGCGAGTACATACTAACCAGTATCATCACTGGCAATCACTGATCCGTACTCTGGGTGATAATGCCTTGTTCGGTCTGGTAGCAGAAAAGGGATTTACCCAGAGTTGCGACACCCTAATCTACTATTGGCCTAAAAGTAAGCAGGAAGCTCGCTTTCAGTTACGCAGCCTGTTTTCTGTTCTGCCAAAAGGTATTGATATTTTCGTTGTCGGCGAAAACCGTAGCGGAGTACGCAGTGTAGACAAATTGATGGAAGGTATGGCCACTTTCCGGAAAATAGACACTGCCCGCCGTTGCAGCCTGTTTTATGGACAGCTGGAACACGAAGTACTGTTTGATCAGGAAAACTGGTGGAACAGTTATCAGGTGGAAAACGTGACTGTGAATACTTTACCAGGCGTATTCAGCCAGGATGAACTGGATATTGGTAGCCGTTTACTCCTCTCCACGTTTGACAAACCTCTCTCTGGCAACTTACTGGATATTGCAAGTGGCGCCGGTGTTTTGGCCGCTGTATTGGGTAAGAAAAACCCTGAGTTAGCGCTTACTCTCAGTGATGTCAATGCAGCGGCTATCGCCTCCAGTAAAGCGACGTTAAAAGCTAATAAACTGGAAGGTCGTGTTGTAGTCAGCAACGTCTATTCCAACATTGAAGATAAATTCAACTGGATTATCTCTAATCCCCCTTTCCATGACGGGCTGAAAACCAATTTACAAGCAGCGGATGACCTGATCCGCCAAGCGCCTAACTACCTTAAACTCGGAGGTAAACTGCGGATTGTCGCCAACGCTTTCCTGCCTTATCCCGATTTACTGGATAAAACTTTTGGCAATCATGAAGTCATTGCTCAGACAGGTAAATTTAAAGTTTATCAAGCAACGAAAAGATTCTGATTTATTCAGCCTGTCCTTGGCCCATGGACAGGCTGTTTTAACAAAATCATAAAGAGCGATGATTTTTACGGCAATCATACAATGCTGTAATAAATAATGATTGACGTAGGCTGCAAAACCTCTAGAATTCGCCCCCATGCTATCAAGCGACTAGCTGATAGTGTCTGAATTTGCGAGGGTGGCGGAATTGGTAGACGCGCTAGCTTCAGGTGTTAGTGTCCTTACGGACGTGGGGGTTCAAGTCCCCCCCTTCGCACCAAATCAGACAACCGCTGATTAAATTCGGCAACAAGAAATGACAGTGCCTGCGAGGGTGGCGGAATTGGTAGACGCGCTAGCTTCAGGTGTTAGTGTCCTTACGGACGTGAGGGTTCAAGTCCCTCCTTTCGCACCAATCTGTTCATTTTCCGCAGCAATCTTCCTTCGCACCTATTTTTTCTTCAACAAAACATCAAAAACAGCCAAACCGGTGCGCTCCAGCTAATAAGACACATAACACAGCAAACCCCGATGGTATTAACAGAAAATGGCGTGACTTCTGGTTCAGCAACATGAATAAAGTCAACAGCATCGCGACAACAACCCCAATTTTAAGCTGCTCAACCCCAGGATTGGCGATGACGAATAGCATTCCGGCCAGACTGGATAACCCCATTCCCCACAAACTGGTGATACCCTGCCAGAAAAATGATCTTTCTCTATCTTTAACCCTGATCATAACTTGCACCAATCTAAATGATAATGATTACCAATATCATATATGAAAAAGTGTGAAGTACAAGTTAGTTGCAATAAATGGGTAGTATTCGTCATTCCAGAATTTAGCACGGCAGATTCAAACCCGCTAAATAAGCTTTCATAATAGTGATACACCCATTTTTATCATTCCAAGTTGTTGCTGTAACGAAAACGACTTCATAAATGCTTCCACACACCTAAGTAACTGCCACATAAACTGACAACAATGATTCCGTGTTACCGTTTCATGCAACGATTACCACAAACGTTCAATCTTGTTTAGCCATGGCGAATAAACAGGTAAAAACAACAGATTAAATTTAGGATTTTGCTTGAACAATGCCCTGATTTTCCAGCTTTTATGAATGCCATAGTTGTCTAAAATTAACGTGATACTTTCTGCATGGGTATATTGACAATTCATTTCCTTTAACAGGTTGATAAGTAAATCAGAATTCTTTCTTACACCACTGACATACGTGACTTTACCCGTTTTTGTGCATTGAGACAGCCAGCAAGAAAGTGTTTTTGATTTTTCCCAGTGTCATGACCCGTTTTTGCTGCCCCTTAAAGCACCCGTCCGCGCCGATTTTGGGGTCAATATCCACTTCGTCTTCGTAAAAAACGGGATTTTTCTCTGACGCATTGAACAATGCCATGGTGATTTTTGCCACTTTCTCATCATACTCCGGGTCAGATTTTTTTAGGGTAGGTGCGGCCCTTTTCCACACAATATCCCTCCGGCAAAAGTAGCGATTTAACGTACTTTTGAGAATGATAAGTTTAATACTTCGTTGATTATGCCAGTAATAAGCTCAAGACTCCAACGTGAACGCAGGTAGCCAAAATCCTGTGGGGAGTGCTGTAATAAGAACGGCAATAAAGTAAAAAGTAGAGACAAATGCCAGACAGCGGGTCTTCCTGCTAGCAGGCTTTTTAACCCTTCCAGGCCAGATAATGTAAACCAATTTATCCAGCGATTGAGAGGAACGTGAACAGTGAAGAGTCCTAGAGACGTGAGAAACAGTACTCCCTTCATGTCACATCAAGAGCGCGGTGAGGCGGCGCATAGTCCTTCTCCCGGGTTCTATGGATAAATTTTTTTATCTGACGTCGTTCATTTCGGGATATTAGTGCGACGATTGGCATCACTCAGTCCATTTTGGGATTTATTTTGATTTGGCGATTAATCAGATCGCGAAAATCGGGCTGAGTTCCCTTCAAGTGATCTACTCTATTTAGTTAGTAGCTGTCTTTAATTCGCTGATTAATAAATAAACACTCATGCTCTTGCCCTATTTGGATTACAAATTTCCTTTATAATATTATGTTAATATTTAAATAAGAAATGCATAATTTTTTGAAAAAATAAATTTAATATATTTTTTTAGAAAATATTTTGGTTCGGTTTGGAAAGAAGGTGGGGTTTCTAGAATTTAAGTATAACAATTTGAAAAACATAGATAAAATTAAATTGTAAGGAAAGTAAAAATGTAAAGAAATGTAAAAAAGTTTTGCTTTAGAGTAAATAAAATATAAATTATTTTAATTAAATTGATTTTTTTTATTAAATTATTTTATTAGAGTAGAAGAAATGACATATGTTAAGGACATTAAGCCTAGCCAAAGCGAAAATAAAGTGATTAAAGATTTAATAGATCATATTGTTTTTGATGAAAAATTAGATCATCAATATGATTTTCTAGAAAAGGCCCCAATTTTTGCACAGGAATTGCCTCGTAGTATTAGAGAAGAGTTTTATAATTTTAAGCGGTATGAGAAATATGCTGCTATTCATGTTAAAGATAACCCTGTTTTGCTTAATGGTGTTCAACCAACTCCAACTAGATTAATAGAATTAGAAGATGGATATAAAATTAATGATGCAAAAATATTATTAGGTTTATACGGATCTTTATTAGGAGAAGGTATAGGATTTACCTCGCAACGAAATGGTAGTATATACAATAATATTATTCCTTTCGAAGAATTACAGAATGTCTCTAATTCAAGTAGTGGTTCAAATAAAGATTTTGGGTTTCATGTAGAAGATGCTTTTCACCCAGCAAGGGCAGAATTTTTAGGACTAGTCTGTATGCGAAATGAAGAAAAAGCACCAACAACAATTTCTTGTATTGATGGTATTGAACTTACTGACAAGGAAAAGGATCTGCTTTTTCGGAATAGGTTTTATATTTCTCATAATCCAATTCATTCAACCTCAAATATTATTGATGAAGAAGGTCAAGCAATATTATTTGGTGCAAAAGAAAAACCTTATGTAAGAATTAATGCTGCTGCTTTGAACCTAGATAACAATTCGTTAGATGAAATAAATGCGGTCAATAAAGTAATTAATTTCTTTAATAAAAATAAGAAATCAATTGTTTTAAATACTTCAGATTGCATATTTGTTGATAACTTTAGATGTGTACACGCTAGGGATGCATATGAACCTTTCTTCGGAGAAAAAGCACGTTGGTTAGCAAGAGTTGTCTTTGCAACCGACTTAAAGAAATCTCGAGGAATGCGAGGATCTGTTCAAAGTCGAGCTATCATTGCTTAAGAGGTTTCTATGTTAGTTGAAAGTACTATTATTTTAGAAAAAAAAAATATAGCATTTTTCAATGCTAATGGCAATTCTGTAGAAAAAATAAACCTTGATGCTCCTAGAATATTGATTTTTGATTCGGGAGTTGGTGGTTTGTCCGTATCTAAGTATATAGAGAATTTTTTTTTAGGTACTGACGTCGTTTATATTGCTGATAATAAGTTCTATCCTTATGGGAATAAGGATAGAACTTTACTACTAGAAAGAATAGAAGCTCTATTAGAACAAGCAGTACAAGTATTTAAGCCAATTGGCTTAATCATTGCTTGTAATACAGCATCGACTTTATTGAGTAACAGTTTTATAGAAAAGCTAAAAGTACCTTGTATTAAAGTGCTTCCTCCTATTTTAGAAGCTTTTCAGATATCTTTAAAAAAGAATGTTCTTTTGATTGCTACACCTAATACAATTAATAGTGAATATGTTAATAATATATGTGAAAAGTTAACTGATGATAAGTTCATATTTAAAAAATTAGGTTTAACAGAGCTGGTTAACTTTTCAGAGATGAAATCAAGAGGAATATCATTAAAAACCAGTGAGATAGAAAGTTTAATATTAAGATCAATGACGAAAGTGGAAGTTGATAATGTAGATGTAGTGATTTTAGGATGTACTCACTTTCCTAATATTAAGGATGAATTAAAGTATATTTTTAAGAATGTTAAGGAATGGGTGGATCCTGCCTATGATGCTGTCAACTCTCTTTATCAGGCGATTAGTCAAATTAATTCTCAAAAGGGAATTCAGAAATTTTTATTCTTAACGGAACAAAGTAAGGCTGATAACTTTACTTCTCCATATGAATATAGTGGTTTTTTATAAAGACCTTATAGGGTAGTTTATTCGTGATAAATCAAAATATTGAAAATTATAAATGGACAGTTTTACTTATAGCTACGATAACGCAGGCATGTGCCTGTTTTTTTGTTCAAGGGATAGGTTCTATCGCTCCACTATTGCAACAACAGATGTCGTTATCTGCGTTCCAAATTGGGTTGCTAGTATCATCTGCTCAATTTGCACCATTAGTTGGCTTACTAGTGGCTGGAGAATTACTTGATAGGTTTAATGAAAAGTACGTGGTAAGTATAGGTGTTTTCTTAGTTGGGATGACTCTATGTTTTACCATATTTCTTGATAACTATTATGCGATTCTCATGCTCTTATTTATTCTTGGAATTGGATATAGTTCTGCACAACCAGGTGGAGCCAAATCTGTTTCTAATTGGTTTCCAAAAAATCAGTTAGGTTTTGCTATGGGGATTAGGCAAGCAGGATTGCCTCTAGGAGGAGCCTCAGCAAGTTTAATCCTACCATTTTTGGCAATACATTTTAATTGGCATTTTGCTTTCTTTGCTAGTGGATGCATTGCTATTTTTGGGGCTATGCTCTTTTTTATATTTTATAAAGACAAAGATCCAAAAGCAAAGCAAATACGGCACATTAATATCATGTCGACTATCCGAAATAAAATGTTGATGGTTAAAGAACCTGCTATGTTTAATATTATGTTGTCTGGGGCTTGTTTAACGGCCATCCAATATAGTGTAGTCATTTATCTAATTTCCTATTTTTATGAAGAGCTAAAAATTTCTCCATCTATAGGTGCAACTTTATTATTTTCAGCTCTTGTTTTCGGAGTTGTAGGAAGAATAGTCTTAGCTGCTTGGAGTGATAGAACAAAAACAAATAGATATTTTCAAGTATTATGTTGCTTATTTTGTTCTTTAATTGGTATCGCTATCTTATTTTTTATTAAAACTGATAGTTATTATTTTTTATTCCCCTTAATGATCTTACTTGGTTTCTTTGGAGTAGGTTGGTATGGCCCATGGATAGCTTATATAGCAGACACAGCCCCTAAAGATAGAATAGGATTTGCTTTAGGTTTGGCTATGACTGCTAACCAAGTTGCTGTGATTGTTATTGCACCATTAGTGGGGATATTAAGAGATATTACAGGTAGTTATAACTTAAGTTGGATATTACTGATATTTTTTACTTTCTTTACTTTACTAAGTACTTACTTTAGAAATAAAAAGGTATTAGCAAGCTCATATACAGGATCTTAAGCAGTAACCGTATATTTTAGATAGCAAAAAGGCTTCATTTATGATCTGATAATCGTCGCCAAACTCATATCAAAATCAAGGATGAAGCCTGTGACAATTATCGCTATAAAACATCAGTTAATGCAATTCTTCAGTGACGTTTCTTTGCAAAAAATTGCCTTCCAGTGTGGGTTTATTCAGCGCGTGAGAAATATTGAGCCTCGCGTGTTGATCCTCAGCCTTATTGCCGCGCTTAGTACGGGTAACGTGACGTCGATTGCCCAATTACATCAAAAATTTAATGGCCTGTGCCCCGATAAAAAACAACAGGTCAGTTATCGCCCTTTTTATAATCAACTCTGCAAAGCCGCCTTCATCGAATTTGTTAAAATATTGGTGAGATTTGCCATGGCACAATGGGTAGAAAAGCAGGTCGCTGTGCCCAAAAAACTGACAAAATTTCAAAATGTTATTTTACAGGATGGCAGTTCATTCAAAGTTCATCCGGCACTGGCTGACGTTTTCCCTTGTCGGTTCAAGACCACTGCCGCTGCCGTGGAATGTCATCTGACGCTGTCCCTGTTCACCCAGTCTCCGGTCAAGATGACCGTGACCGCCGATACAGTGTCAGAACGGGCTTACCTGCCTGTACCGGCGACGCTGCGCGGCCAATTATTACTGGCAGATGCGGGTTATCTCGATTTTGATTATTTTGAGCGCGTATCACATTCAGGCGGTTCATTCGTTGTCAGGGGAAGCAAATCACTCAATTCTCAGATCATGACAGCACGCAACGGTCAGGGAAAATTATTACCCAAATTGTCTGATAAACCCTTAAAATCTATCACCCGTAGAACTAACCGTTCAGAGGTGCTGGATCTGATTTGTCGGCGTAATGGCTATGAGTTTCGCCTTATTCGTCGCTGGTTTGCCGAAGAAAAACGCTTCTGCGTGTGGCTGACTAATTTGCCCGTGGAAGAGTTTACAGCCAGTGACATCATGGATATTTATCGTTGCCGCTGGCAAATAGAACTGTTGTTCAAAGAACTCAAATCGCATACCAATTGGCGGGGGTTTACCACACGGAAAGAAACGTTAGCCACGGGGCTTATCTGGTTCAGCTTACTGGCTTTGTTGCTCAGGCGCTTGCTGGCAAGACGATTATTCCCTGAGGTCTCATTGCTTAAAGCAGCCCAAAATACAGAGATCTGGCTTAGGCCAATAATAGAAAACCTGCTCCAAAGGGCATGGTCGGAAACGTGTTTTTGGCTGGAAAAGGCGCAAATATATTTATGCCAAAACGCGTTCAAAACACCACAGAGAAAATCGTGTAAAAACAAGATATTAGATGCCTGCTTTGAAAGGCTTAATTCTTAAGATCCTGTATATGATGAGTTAGTACGGTCTATCAAGCATCAAATTTGCACTGTTCGGATATTAATCAAATAGACTAACTGTATCGGTATTATGAAATCCTATTTAGCTTAGTGAGGTAATTTTATTTCTCATTCTCCAGAATAATCCTTTAATTAATGTGGCCTATTGTTGATTTATCTACTTACTGCATTACTCTGCAAATCAATTAAATATTATTTTAATCAAGGTGATATATCTTATTTTTATTTATCTATTGCAATATTAGCCACATACTCTTATTAATAAATAAAAGAATATATGACATCATATTAATACTAGCGTTACCATTTTACCTCTATTTATTTGGATGTTCAGATTATTAATATAATCAAATAGAAGTATAAGAATGAAAAATAGATTCAATTAATTGAATCTATTTTTATGATTGATTTAGCAATAGAAATAATTTCTAATTTTATATAATATTTTTTTAATCGTAATACTCCGGCGCTTTACAAAATGTTGGCCAGGCATCCGGATCATGCCCCGTTACCACAATCGCATTCGTACGCTCGGCTAAATGCCGTAACTTTTGTACTGAATGTACGGTTTCAATGGTAGAGGTGAGGAACCCTGGCAATGCACGTTCTTCCCAATGATCGAGAGTGTAAGCAGCATCAATCGTTAACAACAGGCTGCCACTGTTCGGCAGAGTGACCAGCAGTGATTGGTGTCCCGGTGAATGCCCCGGAGTAAATACCGTTTTTAGAATGCCGTCTCCGTAGATATCGAACAAATCATTGCGTTCCCCATCCAGAAATTCCCACTTCAATCCCGGACGATCAAAATCCTTACGAATGTAACCACCGACAGCAAACCAATCCGGCGTGTAGGCATATTCATATTCACGTCGCTGTACGATATGCGTCGCATTAGGGAAACGTCCTATTGCACCAGTGTGATCGAGATGAAGATGGGATTGCACCACATAGCGGATATCTGCGGGATCGATACCCAACTTTTTCACTTGTGCTACACAGCCTTCATCTTCACGCATTACCGGCTGGTAGGTTTTTGTGATAGCTCCCCAATAGCCTTCAGGGTTAGTTGCAATTTCAACCGCATTACCGCCGTCAATCAGCGTATGACCTTTAGGATGAGTGAGTAAAAAAAACGGAACTGGAATTTCATAATCGGCGCCATTCCCCTGATTCATCTTAATATTGTGAACCTTACATTTGATGGATCCGGTTTGCAGCATATACAGGCGAATATCTGACATAATGATGTTAACCTTTTTATCGGATTTGTAGGGTATTTGGGGTTATGAGACTTGTAAACAGGTCTACCCGCTAATCAGAAAATCTGACTAACGGGCAGGATTTTAAAAAACTTATTCTCAACTTTTACCACTCAACACATCATCTGGCAAAAATTACTTCAACTCCATCGCATCACGTATGGTGAAATGCAGGTCTGTCTGGTCAGTCAGACCAACAACATTGGCGGCCTGAGGACCATAAGCAGCAACCCTAAGTTGAGTACCCGTATGTTCCTGATCTTTACCCTCAGAGTTACTGTAGCTAACCGCCATTATTGAACCATCTTTGGTAATTAATGCCTGAGTTAATCCCGGAGATTTCACATCAGCTTCTATAATTTGGCTAGAGTGGGCATGATCGGCTGTAACAATAACCAATGTATCACCATGTTCACGGGCATATTTCAGACCAACTTGAACTGCTTGATCCAATACGACTGTTTCACCAATCTGTCCACAAGGGTTAGCTTTGTGATCCTGTTTATCGATAGAAGCGCTCTCCACTTGCAGGAAAAAGCCATTCTTATTCACTTTCAGTAGATCAATCGCCTTCTGCGTCATCTGTGCCAACGTTGGCGCATTAGGATTCCGTTTGGAGTTAACTTTACAGCTCACTGGCGGGTTATCAATATTACCGTGGTAAACCGCTTTAGGTCCTTCCCAGGCAATATCCATATTTTTTTCATGGAACAGACCCAACAGCGGTTTTTTCTGGTTTGCTTCCGTAATTGCATTCAGAGAGTTAACATCGCTTACCAACTGATAACCCTGTTCCCGTGCCTGCTCTTCCAGAGTTTTACCCTTTCCAGCGCCGGCAACCGATTTCTGGGCGAAAATTCTGGCGCCTCCGCCCAATGTTAGATCTGCACGGGCCACCAACAGTTGCTCGGTGATGGAACCGCGTCCACCATTTTCCAGTGCATTAGTCGGGCATTTTTCAGTTGTTTCTTTTGGGCCATAACACTTACGACCGGTCACATGGGCATAAAGTGCCGCCGGTGTTGCATCCTGAATTGCCGCCGTTGTTACATTACCTGTCGCTTTGCCATTCATTTTTGCCAACTCAAGCAAGGTTTGATGATCTTTACCAAATACATCAACACCCAGCGCGCCATTATAGGTTTTTATACCGGAAGCCCAGGCTGTGGCAGAAGCGGCTGAGTCAGTCACATAATTGGGTTTCTGGGTCTTTTTATCAAGAGAATAGTGAGTATATTGACCGGTGAATGGTAAGGCATCAATCCCTTTGAAAAATCCACCGGCACCTTCTGCATAGTTACGGGCGATAGTAATTTCAGAATCTCCCATACCATCACCAATAAACAAAATAACATTCTTGGCTTTATTGTTATTAATTGCTGCTTTTAATGCTTCAGTTTGATTGTGACTCATACGGCGAGCACCACCAAATTCTGTAATATTACCTTTTACCGCCCGACCTTCCGCCATAATTTGATTAGCCCCCTGCTCACCCGCCGCCAATACAGGCAAACTGACACCTGAAATTAAGGCCGATATCATCGCTGCAACCAAACTTTTCGTATATTTTTGAGACATAGGATTTCCTTGAGAAAATCAATTAAAGTAAAAATCATCATCAGACAAAAAGATACTAAATAAACTATGTGACAATTATGTGAAGAAAATAGATCCAATTTACCATTTTGTTACCAACGACTGTGTTCCATGATAAAGCGTCTCACACCATGAGACATAATTGTGACCACTGGAGACTTCACTGGATTCAACCGGATAACCCTTCTGCAATAACGTTTTTTTCATGCGACGGTTATTATGCAAAATACCTTCCAGTTCACCCCGGTTGACTTCAAACAAGCCCGCCTGTAAATAGAAACGAAGCGGTTTTTTCTCTGCTTTGGCAAACTGACGGATCAGCCATTCAGGCTCTTCTCCCTGAGGCGCCCACCAATATGAACCCGACATACTAAGGACATTACCGAACAACTCAGGGTGGTTAAATGCAACCCATGAAGATGCCAGTCCACCATAGCTGGAGCCTGAAATAATGGTACGTTCCGCCGGAGCTTCAATCCCCTGAGCAGCCATCCACGGCATCAGTTCGCTAGCCATAAATTCAGCAAAATCAGGGTTGGGTGGTAACTCCTGGCCCCGGCGTGCGTTATCCAGACTATCGACAAACACCACATACATTGGTGGAATTTTTCCTTCTTCAATCAGGGAATCAAAAAATCTATCGATATGGTACTGTTTACGGTAAATCTTCCCGTCAAACAGTACCAATATGGCAGGCTGTTTCATCGGCATAACCGGTTGATATATCGCAATTTCCCGACTATTGCCCAGAATTCCACTCTGAAACTGATGAACCTTAACATCACCATGAAAAGGTAATTGCCTGAATCTCTCTACGTCACACAGAGTTGGCCTTAATGCTAGCAATGAATCATGATTGAACACATCTTCCGACACCGTCGGCACCACATTTTTATTCAACGGATCAGCCTGAGCAGTGACCAGAATCGCTCTACGTTGCTCGTCAGCAGTGCCTTCCAGCTGCGGCAAATCCGGCGCTAATTTATATTGCGTCAAGGTATCTGACGGAACGATATAGCTGCGAAACCAAACATCAGTCCCTGCCAGATGCGACATAGGATCATGATCGTTACTCGGTGCGCCAAGAATAAAAACATTCGCTTTTGCCCCACGCCACAAGAAAGTTACCCGTTTGTTTTTACCATCATAATCCTCAATCAGTGGTGTACCGTGATGGGCCATTTCCCGCCAGAAGGTATGAGTTCCTTTCCCTTTTGCGACTTCAGCCTGGAGTTGTTTCAGGCGCGGGCTTGCTGGTTGCTGTCCATAATCATTATCCCAGGGAATATAACGTGGAAATGACAATGTGAGTTGCCACGGCGCGCCAGCCTTCCCCTTGGCCGACAACCGGTATTTTCCTGCCTGAGGAACGGTAAATCCAATTGACTGCCGGGCATCCGCCGGATTATCGGTAAAAAGCGTACGAATATGTTGTTGATTCCCCTTCTGAACCACCAATTTCTCTATGCCCAGCCCTGATCCGCGCACATAATGTTTAGCCTGAATTTTAAATTCAATACAAGCCATTCCCTGAGAATCGAAACTTCCCGTTATTTCTTGTTGATCTTGCTGGAATTTTATTTGGTAACACTGAGATGCAAATACATTAAAAGAAGCCATAAGAGCACATATCATTATCTTTATTTTCATTCTTTTCTCTTTATTGATTTTCAGTTAGAAACATTCAACCATTTTTCCGCGACAAATCATGCACCAAATTGTTATTTAATAATAATAACAATTACTATTATCAATAGAATAAATTGTGTGCTAATTTTCCATGCAGAGATAAATGTGTGAAAACATTTCAAAGAAATTACTCCCTAACAGAATAAAACAATTTATGGTTGAAAATAAAAAGGACTCAATGCATTAATATAATCTTGCGAATACCTGCACATTAAAATATTAAGTTATTCATTTGCGATAAAGAAACGGAATATACTCTATTCCGCCTCTGAAAATGTAACAAAGATAAAATTTTTTAACTACTCACTAAATTAAACTTAGTCAAACAGTATGATTATCAACTGCAAAATTTAATTAACCGAAATAGAATCCAAAATTTCTTTACTCATACTCTTAGCTAAATTCCAATCATATCGCCCATAAAGGCGAGACAGAGCAACAAAATGGGCTCCAGAATAGAACATTTCATACTGAATATGACGTGAGGCAAATTCAGAGCCAACAGCATCCCAGACTAATTTCAACAATTTTACTCGTTCAATGGGTTCCATTAAGGTTGAATATTGCGTTTTTTCTATTAAACAACGGATCTCTGGGTTTGCTAAGTCAACATAACTTGACGGTAACATAATCACACCACCTCCCGAGAGTTTTCTGATGTTTTCTATCACCTTGGGATAAATTGACTGAGCAACGACCTGACAAGCATATAATTGTAATTGATTAGGAATATAATACCCATTGTGTCGATCTGGGTTATGAAATAAACCACGGAAAAGCCCTTCAATATTAGTAGCGTAGCAAGCAAGTTCTGCTAACGACTCGCGAACAGCAGGAAACTCATTAACTCCGGTGGCTTCAGTAAGCGCGTGGGCTAAACCAGCCAAAAAATGCAGTTTAACGGCGTACCGGGCTAGACTTTGACCATCCCCTAAAACTTCGGCGGCAGTTGATTCGAATTGACGACGACACATGTCAATATTTTTATAAACAAAAACTCTTTCCCACGGAACGAGAACATCGTCGAAATAAATGACTGCATCATTTTCGTCAAATTGATGCGCTAAAGGGGAATCAAATTTATTGCTCCCTATTTCATAGGATTTTCTGGAAAGAATTTTTATTCCTTTAGTATTCAAAGGCAATGCAAAAGACAAAGCATATTTATTATCAGCTGATTCTTTGAGTGGATTGAATACACTAACAAAAACTTCTTCTGCAAGAATTGCGGCTGTCCCTAACATCTTCGTCCCCCGAACAATGATTCCCTGGGGTTTTTCCTCCAGCACCCCGAGAGAGTGAAATAAATTTTTTGTATGCTCACTCGGTGTTTTAGATCGATCACCTTGTGGATTAACTAATGTGAAAGCCAGATAAAGATCTTTGTCACGGGCATATAAGTAGTAGTTTTTTAACGCCTCTGCCCTGTCTCTGGAATATTCCTCAAATACTTCCAGGTGAGTTATCATACCGGTCATAACTGAAGCAACATGATCTGGGCTCCTGCCTAACCAGCCACCACTCCGGGTTGCCAAGGCATACGCAGCATTGCCTCTGGCAATCAATTTCTCCCGGGTATCCGGAAGTTCCCAATATAAACCCACATTCTTGCCGCCAGGTGTTTCGAATCTCATCTGATCAGCATGTTCCGCCTGGTAATCATAAAGTGAAGCTGCGGTCCTGATTACATTCCGAAAAGCAGGGTGATCTACATGATTAGTCACCTTTTCTCCATTAAGAAAAACAGTTCTTCCATCACGCAGACTTTCAATATATTGCTCACCTGTTCTGGACATTATTATTTCCTCCGAAACTTAATCAACTTTAAATAAATCAGTGGCCAATTACTTTCTGGGTATTTCTTTGAATCGGGCAGTGAAGTGTCTGAGAATTTTTGGCTCATATTTAAAATCAAGAGGTTTTAATTGATCTGCCTTTTTAACTACATCAATCAGAGACTCCGCAACATAATCCATATGATTATTGGTATATGTACGCCGGGGAATAGTCAGGCGCATCAATTCAAACAGAGAAGGCTCTTGCTCATCTGTAGCAGGATTTCGCCCCATCATTAAAGAACCAATTTCAACGGCCCTGACACCACTCTCAATATAAAGCGCATTACAAAGAACTTGTGCAGGAAAATTAACGGGTGAAATGTCTGGGAGAATTTGTTTAGCATCGACGAAAACAGCATGCCCCCCAACAGGATTTTGAATTGGTACACCGGCTTTTTGTAACTTCTCACCCAGATATGTCACTTGAGAGATTCGGCTGTGAAGATAATTCTCATTTAACGCCTCCTGTAAACCTATAGCCATCGCTTCCATATCCCGACCGGCCAACCCGCCATAAGTTACAAACCCTTCCATTAGGACACACCTTAATTGGACACTGCGAAATAAATTCTCATCATCACGGAAACAACATAAGCCACCAGTATTGACCATGCCGTCTTTCTTGGCAGACATAGTAAACATGTCTGCTTCATTGAACATATCTCTGACAATCTCTCTTATACTTTTATTGTGATAATTAGGATCTCTCTGTTTTATAAAATAAGCATTTTCGGCAAAACGCGCTGCATCTATGACAATCGGAATGCCTGCTTCTCTGGCTAAAGCTGATGCTGAACGTATATTGTCCATAGAGACAGGTTGCCCACCGACACTATTACACGTAATCGTAATAATAATAGCCGCAATTTCCTGACCGGATTTTCTAATTTCATCAGCCAATTGTTCCAAATCAAAATTACCTTTCCAATCATCCGGTGTATTAGTATTAAGGGCTGTATTACAGATGCAGTTTTTTGCTTGCCCTCCAGCAATTTCAACATGAGCTTTTGTCGTATCAAAATGGTGGTTAGAAATAAAAATAGGCTGGCTAACTCCTTTCTGTTTCGCCAGTTCAGCCAGACAGGGAAAAAGAATTTGTTCCGCACCACGCCCTTGGTGTACGGGAATGGTATATTCATAATTAAATATATCTTTAACGACGTTATCCAGATGATAAAAACTTCGGCTGCCTGCATATGATTCATCACCCTGGAATATTCCTGACCATTGCTGGTCGCTCATTGCTCCTGTACCGCTGTCAGTCAAAAGATCAATAAAAACATCGTCCGACTTCAAAAGAAAAGGATTTAACCCCGCCTCTGCAAGCACCTTTTGGCGATATGGCTTTGTCGTCATTTTAATAGGTTCAATAACCTTTATACGATAAGGCTCCGGAATTGTCACTGCCATTTAAATTTTCCTATTTGTATTATTTTTTGTTTTTTATTTGATATATACAAGTCTAGATGGAATAACAGTGATTCGATAAAATATTTTAATAAATTTTCCGGGGTATTATAAAGATGGACCTCCACCCGCATTGGGCGAAGGTTTACGACGTTTTTTGCTAAGCATCAGCAATATATTGAACAACAGATAGTGATGTTTAGAAATTATATCAAATAACTCCGGCCAACTAAGGCCCTGTTGCAGGCTCCGGAATAATAATCCCTCGCTGTACAGCGGGCCTTACGGCAATGCGTTCATGCCAGGCGCTTAGATATTCATGATGACTAAAATCAAAATCAATAATTCTGGCTATATGGGTCCAGCCAAAATTGGCAATATCAGCAATCGAATATTCATCTCCGGCCAAAAAGGGATGGTCACAAAGCCGTTTATTCAGTGTAGCGAAAGCCTCTTCTGTTAAATGGCGATACCGTTGTACAGCGGTATGATTTTCTTCAGTTGCAAATAATTCAAAGTGCACCCGTTGCCCCAATATAGGGCCGACGCTGGAAGCGTGAAAATTCAACCACATAATTGCTTGCCAACAACTTTTAAAGTTTTCAGGAAGCAGTTGTTTAGTTTTAGAAGCCAAGTTCGTGAAATCGAACAACAAAATTTTTCCGCCATTTGGCTCAGAGATATTCCCTTATTTGATCCCAGAACACCCATGAATGGTGGGTTCATACTGAAAACCGGTCGACTGGGTCTGATTGAATTGCTGGAAGAATGGAGAACTGTTGGTGTTAATCATGCTGCTCTTGGTATCCAGTATGGAAAAAGACCACCCAAAGAGGTTATTCAAGAAATAGGTGAAGAAGTAATACCCGCTTTTATTTAAAAAAATAAAAAATTATTACAAATAAAAATTTAGCCATTAAGGAATTTTACATGAACCAGGTGGAATACGATATTATAGGCGTAGGGTTTGGCCCATCCAATATTTCATTAGCCATAACACTGGAGGAAGAATCACCCAATAGAAAAGTACTTTTCTTCGAAATTGCTGAAGTTAATGCGCAAGTATCAAAACTTTGCCTAGGCCTGGATTTTCCGACACCAACCAAAGAGCTTTTTATTGAATCGCATTTAAGCATGTTACCTGAAAATATCCGCAATAAATACAGAATACATTTTTGTGGACCAACAGGCGCGGATGCCATTGAAGCCGCCATTAAGCTGGCAAAAATATCCACCGGAGCTGAGGAAATTATTAGCTTTAGAGGTGGCTATCATGGGTGTACTAATGGTGCCATTTCTCTCACCGGAAACCGAAGTATGAAGAAAAATATCCTGGGAAAAATGCCAGGCGTCCATTTCTTTCCCTATGGCTCAGAATCTCAATCCTCAGAAAGTTGGGTGTTGAATGCAAATCACCTTGATGTCGGGTTATATCTTGAATCCGCTTTAAATGATGTTAATTCCGGGTTAGGTAATATTGCAGCAATAATTCTGGAGCTTGTTCAAGGTGAAGGTGGCGTTTATCCTGCACAAAAATCATTCGTAGACAGTATTATTCGTGTATCAAAAGGACATTCAATTCCCGTCATTATTGACGAAATTCAAACCGGATGCGGTAGAACCGGAACCTGGTATGCTTTTGAGCAGTATGGTATTGAACCCGATATATTTGTGACATCAAAAGGTACCAGTGGAATAGGTCTGCTTTCTTCGCTTATGTTTTATAAAAAAGATCTCAAAAATTGGACGCCTGGCATTCATATTGGCACATTCAGGGGAAACCAACTGGCATTTGCCTCAGGTGCAAAAGCCATTGAAATATTCCTGGTGAGTGACATTCTGCGGCATTCCATCAGTATGCCGGTGAGGTATGCCGTGATTTTGGCGCTGAGCTAAAAGAGAGTCACGGTGAGTTCGATCACGTCCATATGCTGATTGAGTTCCCTCCAACCGTGCAACTGTCCGTGCGGGTCAATTCACTGAAAGCCGTGACCTCTCGCCGTCTGCGTAATCAATTTTTGGACTTGAGCGGAGCTTACGGCAAGCCTGTGTTGTGGTCTCGCTCATACTTCGCTGGAGCGTGCGGTGGGGCGCCGCGGGAAGTCGTGAAAAAATACCTTCAGAATCAGCGTGGCTGAGAGTTATCCGGGCTTTTCAAGCCCGTCCAAATTCCCCTCCCGCCTTATGTTGGCGGGAGTACCCTTTAGAGGAAAAGATGGTATCAGTCATGAAAATATTCATTACCGATGAACAAAAAGCCGAACTTGAACGCTTCCATCACACCTGCCGTGATTAAGAGGGAGACGGATGTTATGACACACACGCAAACTCGTGGAATCAATAAAAGCAATCCCCGTGGATTTTTCTTTTGATTGAGTCAAATAACTGCACAGTAGCACCAAAACGGAAGGTGCGACACTATTCCAAGCGTTTACCAAAACTTTGCTCCTGGAACAGGCTCCCCGTCAATTTCTTATCCAGAATTCGGGTTAGCTATGATATTCATCAGTCTAACATCTCTTCTTTGCTAATAAATTGAGTACAGACCCCCTGGCAACCAAAGTAGGCGCAGTAGAAAAAAAGCGTGTTTCAGTGCGCCCATTTAATAACGTTGATTGCAAAATATTAATATGGTTTTCCGCCATTTTGTCTTTAGGCAGGTGTATGGTCGTCAGAGGCGGCATGGAAAAAGCAGAAATTGGGTTATCATCGAATCCAATCACACTGATATCGTCTGGTATTCTAAAATTATACAGCATAGCTGCTTTGTATACTCCGTAGGCCAGAATATCGTCGAAAGTTAACACTCCGGTTATAGGGACACTAAAGGTATTTTTGTCGTGATCCCATAATTCTTGAATAACCTGAAATCCGTTTGTAATAGATGAATGTATTGTTTTTACCATATCTCTGTTGAACGGAACGCCATATTCGTTGTAAGCCCGTTCGATCCCTGATACAAACTCTCTGCTCGTAGGAAATGATAATGACTCTGTGATAACCAGACAGTTTCTATGTCCGTTTGACAGCATTTCCCTCGCGGCAAGATAACCACCATACGCATAATCAACATGGACATGGTGACAATTCATTGTTTCATAATGAACACCTTGAAGGGTGAGGCGGTTGGACATCTTTGATAACAAACGTAAATTATCGGAGTTCATGGATGTCGGCTCAAGAATAATAAAATCCACTTGTCTGGACAGGACGGTCAATATATTGGCACGCTCTGTGTTTTCATTGAACTGCGAATCAAAAATCATCGTGGTATATCCATGCTCCGCCATCTTGGTCAGGATCTTACAGAAAATGTAGGCCAGTACAGGGTTTTCGATATCGTTGAAAATAACAGCAACAGTTTTGGTAGAATGGCTGCGAAGCCCCTTTGCAAGTGAATTGGGCGTATAACCCATTTCGTTTGCTTTGTTTAAAACCAATCGTCGGGTCTCTTCTTTAATAGCAGAATCGTTGTTCAGTGCTTTCGAAACTGTTGAAAACGAAATATTTAATTCTTTTGCAATAGATTTAATCGTAACAGGCTTGTTAGCTTCATATGTCATTACTGGTATATCCTTTTCCTCTAATAAGGAGGAATAACACAGAGGTGTATGTTGATTGATTCGAGAGTAAAATATATTTACAACGTTGTCAATTTCACAATCTCACCACTCTAATGCCGAGTTAACGTTCATTAAATGATCAATACTTTTCTTTTTTGGTGAACAGCTGTGTGTGGTTTTAACAATATTAGTATCTTTGTTGATTAAAAGTGAGAACAATCTAGGTGTAGCTGTTTGCAATCGTTTTATGTCCTGGTAATAAAACAGGGGGTAAATGAAAAACGGTTCTACAAGGAAATGATCCAACAAGCTGATTTTGAATACCGTCATCATTTGGACAACTTGGAGAAATAATTATGCCTAATTACAGAGAATTGTTAACGCAAGAAAGACCGGAAATGCAGGCACGTGTTGAAAAGCGAATTGAACAGGCGAGAGGACATAAAAAAACGGTGGAGCATTTATGCTGCAACAGCCTCTGTCAGATAGTGACCTGTTTCACTTTTTAAGGTTCATCAGGCGGGGCACAGGCATCCTTGCCCATATTGACACTGGATAGATTTAAGCAAATCCAACATTCATCAAAATTAGTGTTGCAAAAACGAGGGTGACCATAAATTTTTATGCTTTTCAATTAAAGAATTTAGTTAACGCACTCTGTTTGTTACTAACATTAATGTTGCAAAAAAATGGAACACTATCACAAAAAGCATATTTTGTTATCAGACTGTAAACGTTTTACTTGACTAATGATGACCTTTATTTAAAGATTTAAGTTATAACGTTTGAATTTTTGGGAATTGACTCTCATCATATAGAATATTTCCGATATAACGGTTAATTAACTAGATCAAGATCAGGGAGTTACACGAGAAAAGTCGGGAAACTGACACTTTTCAAAAACAACAGTACGTATTTTTTTAATTTAAAAATTACAACGTTTGAAATGGCTTTTGTATTGAAAAGACGCTTGCAATATAACGTCTGTTTGATAGTGAAATAAAACTAAACTAAGTATTTAAAAATTTTGAATGCTGAAAAAATATTTAATTGTAGGGTTTGAAATGAAGCAGAATACGAGTGGTTTTTTAGGACGAATAGGTATACCCAGCACATTATCATGGGGATATTTGGGTATTTTAGCCTTTATGATTGGTAATGGAATAGAAATAGGCTGGCTAAGCCCCTATCTGGTAGATAATGGATTAAGTATCCAAGACATTTCCACACTATTTAGTATTTACGGTATAAGTGTAGCCATATCTTCTTGGTTTGCTGGCGTATTTTTTGAGGCATTTGGGGCTAAACGAACCATGCTATTAGGCACAATTTTTTGTGTTGTTGGTACCGTGGGTTTCGTCAGCCAAGGCTTAAAAGAAATGTCGTATCCACTTTTGCTGATAACGCAAGCTGTTAAAGGTTTTGGATATCCGCTATTTGCCTACTCATTTTCAGTGTGGATTGCCTATAGAAGTCCTGTTGTTAAACTCAGTACAGCATATGGATGGTTTTATTTTGTTTTTTCAGGCGGAATGCAAGTATTAGCTACTTTTTATGCTAGTTGGGCAGTAGAAGAATTAGGTCATATTAATACGTTATGGACAACACTGATATTTATTATTGTTGGCGCTTTTTTTGCTCTGTTTCTCAATCGCGATAACATTAAACCCCAAAGTAACAATAATACACTTGAAAATATAAAGGAGGTTTTGAAGGGGATAACTATTCTTAAGGAACATCCAAAACTATTTATTTCTTGTATCCTTAGAATCATAAATTCACTTTCTCAATACGCTTTTCCTGTTTATTTACCGGTATATATGATTTCTCAGGGTTTTACTACAACTCAGTGGCTAAGCATTTGGGGAACCGCTTTTACGAGTAATATTCTATTTAATTTGGTCTGGGGTATAGCAGGAGACAAAATAGGTTATAAAAGGACGATTATTTGGTGTGGTGGGGTCCTGACCGGCGTTGCTTCATTGCTTCTGTTTTTTGCACCACAATTCGTTGGAGCAAATTACGCCATAGTACTCATATGTGGGATTTGCTGGGGAGCGGGTGTCGCAGGCTATATCCCGTTGGATGCAATGTCCGCTAATATGGTAGAAAAAGACAAAGGAGCTGTCATGTCAGTACTGAATTTGGGGACAGGTTTATCTGTGGTGATTGGCCCTGCCATTGTTGGTTTATTTATAAATAGCCTGGGAGCAAGTGGCGTCACTTGTATCGTTGCTACGCTTTATTTTTTCGGTGCTTTGATTACCAATTTTCTGGATGAACCTGAGAGGGTTTCTAAAACCATTATTCAGTCCGATGCTATTACAATACAATGAATAAGTTTCCAAACTCATAAATGAGTGTTTAATTGGTCACGTATTTAAATTATATATGGTTCTGTGTTCATGGACATTGGTGAGAAATTTTTTCCAGTGTGTCTGTTATCACCCTTTTGATAACGGTTCTGATGGAAAAGGTTTTGTTCACCAGAAATGAACACTGGCTCATGGAGCCTGTTTGAATCACCATCATAAATTAATAGGAGAAGTAAGCTGATATGATAAAGACTCAAAACGACTGGCACCCAGCAGATATTATTGCTGCATTGCGCAAACGTGGCACAACACTTGCCGCATTATCACGGGAATCTGGATTTAGTTCATCGACACTCTCAAATACATTAGCTCGCCCATGGCCTAAAGGAGAAAAAATTATTGCGGACAGACTCGGAATAGCTCCTTCAATTATTTGGCCCAGTCGATATTTTGATAAAAATAGAAATTCCATTAAGTGAAATGTTAGAAATTGTTATAAATAATGTGGTTAATTATAATGACTAATATTATATTTATCTCTGGTTCAAATGCAATATGATTATTCCGAGGGGAAAATATAAAAAAATATGTTTTATTAGCGCAATCTATGTATAACTCAGGTCTGGCAATTTCTTTATATGAGGTGATGCCTCTAAAAAGTGTTCATAATCATTGTTGAACCTTATTTCATTGGCCTGTGATATAAATGAAGACGTTCATAGTGTTTTTGTCGTCCATAATGAGGAAAAGAATATTGATGTTATGAATAACCCAGAATTGATTAAAAAACTTTCAAGTATTTATTCGAGAGAATGGTAAGTATAATTTAAGCGTTACCTTTGTACCTTATTTATATATTTTAATTAAGGCAGGTAGCGCTTTTTTTAAGCTGTTTTTCGTACATATAAGTTTAGGGGCTGTGTCCTAATTAACTGATTCTAATTGTGCTACAAGCAACGCTGGCGGGGGGGCAGGTATTACAGTCCCTCCTGCCTATACAAGCCAGCGTTGCGCCTGCTGCGGTCATACAGCGAAAGCAAACCGCCTATCACAAAGTCAATTCGAGTGCCTGGAATGCGGATATACGGAAAATGCCGATATCAACGGTGCTCGTAACATTTTAGCGGCAGGACATGCCGTGCTGGCCTGTGGAGGGAGGGTGCAGTCAGACCGCTCATCGAAGCAGGAACCAGACACTGAGCAATCAGTCGTCACCCACTAACGGGGATCCCCCTCCTGAGTCACGAAGTGCGAAGGTGGGGGAGGATGTCAATAACTGACTCAACATTAATAACGCACTCAGTAACAAATAACGCTGCTCAGAAGTCAGGCGTAAATAACGACGACTGGCTGGCAACCGGCTGACAATCTCAGAAGCAGCAAAATGTTCCACCTCAAACTGCCATTGTCCCTGATGAATATTCAATGTGAGATCTCGAAAATCCAATTCCGCCAACGTTTCCCCAATTAACGGATACTGATTAAGTAAATCAATAATCTGCTGTCCAGATTCTGCCCCCCGACAACAATAATAAGTCACCGATTTCCGCCGAAATATCCCTTTAACTTTGGCTTTAATAACTATTTTTTCCTTAAGTGACGTTATCCCGTGCAAACGAAAACAACAACTTACAATGTAGGCCAGAAACAACGCTTTCGGCTTTTCACAAACTTCGATCTGTAATCCATCAGGCAAAATGATTTGCATACTTTTTGCGGATAAACGCTCGCAACAATAAGGTGACAGATTCTGTTCCAGCCGGCTCAGGGTAACACCGGCCTGATAGCCGGCAGGATAGCGGGGCTTATTCAGCCGCCGCCACACACGATCAAACAAGAGAACGAAGCGGCTCAAGTTTCACCTCCGGCAATTCACCTTTAGCAAAAGTATGCGAAAGCACCAGCTCAACGGGTACGGGTTTAAACGGATTCACCCGTTGTACACATAACGTCCAGAACAGAGCATAGCTGGCCGTCAGACCCAATATGATGGCGAATGGAATATACACGTCACTTGGGTTCATTCCCGGCGGAGTGATATGAATAATCGCCAGGATAATACCCACACTGGAGATAATCTGAGGTAACGGGAAAAACGGTGATTTATAGGCACGATGCAAATCAGGCCTGCGGATACGCAGTAATATTACTGAACATGTCACCAGCAAATAAGCCACACACCAGGCACATACGGCAGCCAGCACCAACGGCATAATCCGGCTCAAATCACCCTGAATAATAAAGGCATGTAAACAAGGGATCATCACTGCAACCAGAATCCCAAATATTGGCGTCTTAAAACGTGGATGCAGGTAAGCGAAAATACGCGGCAATGCGCCATCCAATGCCATACCGTAGAGAATACGCGGCACCGCCGCCATCAGGGTATTAATCGTTGCCGCTCCCGCCAGTAATAACCCGATACCAATCCAATACTTACCAAAATCACCCATCACCTGACCGGCAAAAGCAGGGATCGCCATTGGCGTTTCCAATAAACGAATATTATTTTCCGCATCCACCAGCACATTTTCCACCTGATGACTGATTGACGCCCCATATATACACATACAAAAAGCTACGCCACACAAGCCAGTCATCATTGCCCGCGGAATCACTCTTGCAGAGTTTTTAATTTCAGGCGCCATCGGCGTCACCAGCTCACAGCCGACAAACATAAACATCGCCATACCCACCAGACTCAGTACCGCCAATGGATCGCTCAGATTCAGCTCTTCACCAAACCAACTCTCCAGCGGAACAGCAAACGGTATCAATAACCCACAAATACTGAAAATAACCAACGTGCTCCACATGCAGAATGTCAGCACAATTTCGACTTTACTGAACGCTTCAATACCCAGCGCATTCAGTAATCCAAATGTAATAACCAGCCCAACCCCCACCATCCACGAAGCGTTATGGCTTTCTATCATCGTATTGAGATTTTCAAAATTAACTAACGCCATAACGCCGGACAAGATCGTTTCTGCCGTACCCGCAAAAATATGGACAATTAAGTAAGCTGAAAGCGCACCGGTAATCGCCCAGAATCGTCCCATCCCACAAGAGATATAATCATAGACAGAGCCGGATGTAGGCAAAATAGCTGCCGCTTCAGCAAACGTCGTCACCTGAGCCTGCATCATGATAAAACTGATCAGCATTGCCAGGGCGAAAGTATCACCACCAATGCCAAAACCACTTGTCACGGTCAGAATAACCGGGCTTGCCATGATAACTCCGACGGAACTTGCCAGTGTGGTAGGAAACCCTACCACTCCCTTTTCAATGTGCGAAGTAAGCCGCGTTGACATATTCATCATGTTCCCTTTTATTCCGGTCGTAAAAATAACGCTCACAACAGTTCATATGTGAATTTTTTGTAAACTTTATCGAGGATAAATACACTATAGAAAGTGAACAGGAATACCGACCATCGTCCTAAAGAATGATACCCAAAGAGGGATGAGTCACAGAATAAGTATGACGAAAAATACAAACAGATAAAGGAAAATAAAAATAACTATTTAAATATCAATCAATAAAAAACAAATCCATTTATTAATACATAAAGAAATTATTTCAGATATGTACCAACATAGTGTGATTAGTGAGTTATCATCACTTTAAGAAATTTCGTTTATTGCAACCCACATCACGTTATTAATATGTTTGTTTTGTGTTAATTCTGCATTTTAATTAGCATTTGATTAATCGTCGATATTGATTTATCCAGTTAGATACTACTCTAAAGAGAGAACTTTCTTGTCTACCGTACTCCCGACCAGCCGTGAAAATGCCTTAATCAGTAGCTGCCTGAATACCATTGCCCATCTGGTTCCTATCTCAGCAGCAGCATTCTATCTGGTGAACAATGAGTTACACCCGGAGAATTACATTCTGTACGGTATTTCAGACGCAATACATAAAAATTATCTGGCGAATTTCCAGCAATTAGATCCACTGAGACCAGCCAATTATCAGCAAAATGAGATAAATATGGTTGGCATGGATCAGCAGACACTGACGAAGAATAATAAGTATTACCATGAATTTATGCTGCCAAATAACATACAGGACATAGCGGAAATATTTATCCGTCAGCATAACCGGATTATTGCCGGCGTTTCTCTATTACGGGATACACCATTTACCCCACAAGACTTTAACCGCCTCAGTACTATCTTGCCATTAATTGAATTAGCCGCCAGAGATTTACTGCCTGAAACACCGGCTATTCTGACGGCTAAAGAGCAGGAAATTATTAATCTGGTAAGAGAAGGTTCAAGTAACAAACGTATTGCACAAGTACTTGATATTTCCCTGTCTACGGTAAAAACCCACCTGCGTAATATCTTTGCCAAAACTAAAGTCACCAACCGCACTGAGCTGGTTTCCTGTGGGTTTATTACTCGACACTTGTAATTGGTCGGGCAGCCCACAAAACATGGTGGTCAACCAGTAGAAGTCGCACAAGAGATAACTTGGTTATTATCGGACTAAGCTTCATATGTCACAGGTAGTTTCATCAATCTGGCGGGAGGGAAATAGACTCGAAGTATCGAAAACTTTTATGCATTTGCTGACTGTCAGATCAAAGCCTTTTTCTGCCTAGCCGGTTTTGTAAAGAATTGTGCATGCAAACTATCATGCTCTCAACCACCATTGGGGAAAACCCAAACATGTACATTGCAACATTTACGGACTCGCCCTTAAGCAAGTCCGTACGAAGTTGTTGAATCAATTACCAACACCTATTTGTTTCATAAGTTCAGCATCGTCCCAGAACAGATATTCTTCATCCATAACCCCTTTTTTGTTCCAGTGCCCAAGTGTTACCATCGGGAGGTGATACGCTTTACCGGTAGGTTGAATAACCTTACCATCCGCGAGAACCATGGGTTTTGTAAATGTCCCATCATCAAACCCCGTTACAGCGGTCCATTCCGCATCAGCAGTACCAAACCGTACCGGGTGCTCTGTGATTCGGTTATCAGGGGCAAATGTCCACATATACTTCAGATCTTCAATATGCTTTCGAATGCCCTTAGTAGTATGACCATCAGGATAGTGAACAATAATGTCCATGGCATGGCTCTTATGTAGCTCCCACCATCTTTGGTCTGTGTAGACACGGAAATCAAGATCGTCAAAGTTAGCCAGATTCCTTGCCAGAGCTTGGGGAATCCCTTTGACTTTCGGTGTTGGTTCGCCTACTTTCGTGCCGGGCCAATTGTTCTGCACCGAAAATGCCGCCGCGCTGGCAGTGAACAGTAAAAGCGTGAATAACGATAATCTATTGTGACCTTTCATAGTCTTTCCTCTTTAGTTAGTGCTAAAGGAACTCAAAGATTGTTCTGTAACGAGTTAAGTATTGTTGTGCTCCTTTCATTGGATAGATTAAAAATAATTGTTCATCAGTTTGCTTGACCTTGATCAGAGGGAGAAGAACCATCTAAAACAACGCAATTTGGAAGGAGTAAGTGACTAAAATGACTCACTCACACCAGATAACTATCGTATAGAAAATCACCAAGCCCCCCAATACTACGCCTAATAGAAAAGCCTGTAAATAGTCACCAATTGAAATTATAACCATATAAAATCAACCAATACCGATTGGCCGTTTCTACATCAAAATCGATTTCCATCAGTTTCAGGCAGGTAATCAGAAGGGTTGTGGGTTGAATCGACACAGGTTTCGTAGACACCTCTGAGTCATATAAAATGACTTGCAGAAAGAACTGAAGTGGATAACCGAAGAGAGGAACATTTTAGAAAAAGCCGCAGCGTACTTCCCGAAGCTATCAGTTTATTGTGGTCTAATATTCCCGGACAGTGAGGCTACACAGCAACAGCACCGGCAATACCTGCGGCAACAGGCCCAGCTGGTTAAGCGGCTGAATTGGGCGGAGATACGCGCCTGTACGGTGAATGACGAGGAAGCATACCAGATCAAAGACGCGATCTGTAAGCTCCAGTCAGCGCTGGCTTATCGTGGATATGCACCCGGCAGATCATTAATCAGGTAGAAAGATCGCGGAGATCTTCCGGCTTTTAACTTTATTCTTCGACAGTGAACATATTAATATCATCTATCATGTCTTCTGTACCACTAGAAAAAAGGGCATCCATATCTTAAGGCAGCCAAAAATGTTGATGTCTGGTTGTTGCCGATATTAGGCGCGATTATTCATCATGCCGGGTCGGAAATAGAGCACCATCTGGATTGGGCCCTGAAATATCTCGCCAAAAATGCGTTGAAGTTTCCTCAAAGAAAATCCAATAAAGACAATACGTTGGAGGGTATTTTCGAGAGGCTTAATGCTTAAGGTTCAGTGTATGTGGCAGGCTTACAATGCCAAAGATGTAAATACGCTCCGTGATCAACAAAAAGTTGCGCTCAAAGCCTGGGCTTGGTCAACTGGCGAAAATGAAGAGAATATTTTCACTGATCAATCTGTTTACAGAAATATCAAAGCAAAGAGCTTCAAAATGATACCGATTAACTGGGATAACTATCGAGTTAAGATAATGAACCAAGGCAGAATGGTCAGGTTGGTGAATAAATCAGATCCAGAAATTTCTCCAATATCCTATTACGTTGACGACGAAGATGGTGATACGGTTTTATCTACTACTGCACCGATTTTTTCATTAATTAACGGCCGTTTTGTCCAGGTGATTTAATTAATACGATTAGCCGTGTTTATCAGTTAGTACATATTGAAACTGTACATATTGAATAAACAAACAAATCGTTGTACATTCGTTGTACGTTTTGAAATATATATACAAGGAAAGCACAATCATGCCCCAGATCTCAGTAGAAAATAATCACCGAATGTCACTGCGCATAGCTTCGGAAGACAAATCTCTTCTGATGCGCGCGGCAGCATTACAACACACTAACTTGACCGAATTCGTCATCCGCAACGTGGTTTCAGTGGCACAAAAGATCATCGACCAGAACGAACGTCTAGAACTGACAGAGAGAGATAGCTTGCATGTCCTGGCGCTTTTAGACAATCCACCTGCGCCCAATGAGAAATTGATGGCCGCAGCATTCGCCTTGCCAAAGCAACTATGATGCTTCCAGCTTGGCACGAAGAACCGATAACTAAGCACCATGATCGGGCAGCTTTTGATTGTGGTGATAGTGCATTAAATACATTTTTGCATCGTCATGCTCGACAAAGCCATGAGAGAGGAGGAGCAAAAACCTTCTTGGCAGTGGATGCTGCAAACAGCAAGAAGATACTTGGTTTTTATAGTCTTAGTCCCGCTTCTGTTGCTTATGAACGCACTCCTGAGGTGATTAAACAAGGATTAGCTCGCCATGAAGTACCAGTATTCAGGCTTGGTCGTTTAGCTGTTGATCAATCTGTTCAAGGAGCTGGATTAGGTGGACAATTATTACTTTCAGCTGGCCGTCGCTGCCTTTTAGTTGCTTCACAAGCGGGTGGTGTTGCTCTTTTAATAGACGCCAAGAATGCCAAAGTTGCGGAATGGTACGCTAATTACGGCGCAATGCCGCTATTAGATGTACCGCTTTCATTGCTTTTACCGTTCAAAACTGTCCATGCTGTACTCACCGCCGCAGGTAAACTATAGGTGGGTAGAACATAATCAATTTGCTGCCCTGAGAAGCCCTCTCCTGGATAAAATGCCAGTGATGACCTTAGGTTCGACAATGGCCCCTTGCAATCAAGGGGCCTTCCTCATTCTGATTCGAATATCAAATCAATAACGAACCATAACCGATTTCAATTCAGTATAGTGCTCAATAAAGGCGCTGCCGAATTCACGGCCAATACCTGAAGATTTCGTACCACCGAACGGTAATGCCGGATCAAGGAATGTATGCATATTGACCCAAACAGTCCCGGCTTCAATACGCGGGATCATACGCATAGCTTTGCTCAGATCATTGGTCCACAAACTCGCCGCTAAACCAAACGGCGTGCTGTTCATCAACCCAATCAGCTCTTCCTCATCGTTATAACTGAGGAAAGTGCCTACAGGACCAAATGTCTCTTCCTTCATCAACGAATCTTCCGGGCTGTTAGCACGAATAACGGTTGGCGCCACAAAGCAACCAGGCCCTTCCAGAGCATAACCACCATAAACAATTTCACTGCCTTCCTGACGGGCTTTGTCAAATAGGGACAGTATCTTGTTGTAGTGCTCTTTGTTAGCCAGCGGTCCCATTTCCGTTGATTCATCCAGCGGAGAACCAATGTTCATTACAGCAAGTCTTTCAGACAACAATTTCAGCACTTCATCCATGCGGCTGGCAGGAATATAGAAACGTTCAGCCGCAGCACAAATTTGCCCTTGATTGAGATAACCCGCTTCCAGAACACCATCAACAATCTTTTCAGCAGACATATCTGGCAAAAACGCCGCACCGTTTTTACCACCAAGCTCCAACGTAACGCGAGTCAATCCCTGTTCCATCGCTGATTTACCCACAGCAATACCGGTTGGCACAGAGCCGGTGAAAGTCACTTTGGCACACAATGGATGATTTATCAGCGCAGGACCTAATACCGAACCTGAACCATTAACCACATTGATGACACCATCAGGAATACCCGCTTCTTTTGCCAATTCAGCCACCCTGAGCATTGTCAGCGGTGTGTATTCGCTTGGTTTCAACACAATGGTACAACCACAGGTCAGTGCAGCCGCCATTTTCCAGATGGCAACGATGATGGAGAAATTCCATGGAATGATCCCTGCCACAACACCAATCGGCTCACGGCGGGTAAACGCCGTGTATTGTTCACCTTTAAAAGAGGGCAAAGAAACGTTCAGCGTTTCACCGCTGATCTTACTTGACCATCCGGCAAAATAACGCAGGAACTGAACAGAAGAATCAATTTCTAGCATGCGGGACAATTGGATCGTTTTACCAGAGCAAATACTTTCCAATTGCGCCAGTTCTTCCCGATGTGCCAGTAATAAATCTGCCAGACGATTTAGGCAGTTACCACGCTCCATAGGTGAAGTTTGCGCCCACACACCATGAAATGCAGCATGTGCCGCTTGCATCGCCGCATTGACTTCCGCTTCACCGCCTTGATTCACTGTCGTAATAACTTCATCAGTCGCAGGGTTCACCACGGAAAATGTTTCATTCCCCTGACCACCGACTAACTGACCATGAATATAATGACCATGATTGCGTTGCAGAAAGGCCGTAACCTGCTGTAACAGGGTTATATCATTCATTACTTAACTTACCTCTGCTCAAACGGGTGCTTTTTAACCTTTAACACAAGCCAGATAATGCTTCACAAAACGGTCTGCGGTCACTTCCCACAGCACTTCAGTTCCTTTCGCGGCAAACCAGGAATCCCCCGGGTGATATTCAACTGTCTCACCAGTTTTCACATCGGTCAGTTTTACCGAGCCTTCCGAGACGGTTGCGTGCTCATCAAACGGGTACACCATACTGAATTTGCCACGGGTACAGGCGAAAATGCCGCAAGTCAGGTTATCAGTCGGTTCGCCAAATATCATTGCAACACTGGCCTGCGGATCACCTTCCACAACGGTAGAACCCAGATTGCTTACGCTACCAATGTCCAACAGTTCAGGCAGTGATTTGTTCAGTAAAAGTGATTTAATCATGATGTTCTCGCTTCAAATAAAAGAATTTATAAATCGTTCTGTGGACGCTATTGATACCGAAAATCTCGATAACTTAACGGCGACCTTTCCAATACCCTGACGTTTGATGCCAAATCTTGCCCGCCGACACCATCAGATGTCTCAACGTGTCTTTGCCAATAATGTTCGCATGAGGAATTGAGCTCATCAGGTCGTAACGTTCAGATCCTTCACTTATCCCCTCCGCCAGGACCTTACAAACGATATGACTTGGCGTTACTCCAAAGCCGGAATATCCCTGCACGTAGAACACATTATTATGCTGCGGCAAAGAGCCGATTTGCGGGAACAGGTTGGCGCTGCAACACAATGGCCCTCCCCATGCCAATTCAATTTTCACATCTTTCAGATAAGGGAAAACCTTCAGCATCAAATGGCGGTTCCAGGCTTTCAGATCTGATGGAATGTGTTCAATTAAAGGTGTTGTACTGCCGAACAGCAGGCGGTTTTCGTTAGTCACCCGGTAGTAATCGATAACCGGACGAATATCACTGTATGCACCACGGATCGGGCTGATTTTTTTGATCAAATCATCCGATAATTCTTCTGTCATTAGCTGGAAGGCATAAGTGTTAATTGTCTTCTTGTAGATGTACGGCTCAAGGCCATTGAGGAAACCGTTACAAGCCCACAGCATTTTATTGGCGCGAACAGATCCCATCGAGGTACGAACCGTCACCCTGGAACCATATTCAACATTCAGCACCTGGCTGTTCTCAAAGATTTTTACGCCAAGTTCTGTCACGGCTTTAGCTTCACCCAATAACAGGTTCAGGGAGTGAACATGCCCGCCGCCCATATGCTTCAACGCACAGGTGTAGACATCAGAACCTACAACCTTTTTCACATCAGAGCCGGTATACAGCTCAATTTCTTCATCAGGAGAAACCGCCTGGAAATCTTTCAGCCAGCCACGTAACGTTTTCTCCTGCCGCTTATTGAAGCCAAGATAACCATAACCACGGCAGAGATCGGCATCAATGTTATATTTCTCAATACGATCACGAATAATACCTGCGCCGAGGTTGCTGATCTTAAAGATCGTCTCCAGCCCTTTCTCACCAACATGCCGCTTGATCACTTCCAGATCATGACCAATACCCGCCATAACCTGACCACCATTACGGCCAGTACCACCATAGCCAAGATGACGCCCTTCCAGAATAGCAATATTGGTGATGCCTTTTTCCGCCAGTTCAAGTGCGGTATTGATACCGGAAAATCCACCGCCGATAATGACGACATCCACATCCAGATCTTCTTTTAATATCGGAAAACGAAGATCATATTTCTTGGTCGTTGCATAATAAGTTAATGAATCAACATTATTGTTCATGTGATACCCCAATTAGCATCTGACATAATCACCGGATTATCTGTAGTGCGGAGTCACATCACCATGTCCCTTTAGGGATATTTGCAACACTGTATTAACAATTGTGACTCAAGCGAAATAACGCACAGGAGGCGTCAAAAACAGGCTAAACAGCTCTGCTTGTGATCTGATTTGCAGTTTTTGATAAATATTTTTCCGGTGGTTTTTCACTGTTCCAGTACTGATAAACAGTTTCTCAGCAATCTGTGGAGATCCTTTACCTTGCAATATCAATTCAACAATCTCACACTCTCTTGGCGTCAAAGCATAACGGGCCTGGGTATCCAGACAAACCATGTCGGCAGAAGAGGCTTGCTGCATCATTCCACCATGTAACCGGGCGACACTGCGAATAATTTCCAGCACTGTTCGCAGGTTTTTCTGGTGCTGTTTTTGTATGAAAAATGGCTGATTCTCATTACCAAAAAACAGGCCAAGCTGCCTTTGAGGAGAGAGTTTCAGTAAAACGCCCGCTTCATCCCGCCAGCCGGTTTTACGATAAAAATTTAGATAGTAATCAGTATGATAAAATCCTGTAGGAACGAGTTCCCGTAAGGTAAGCAGATCAGTCTCAGCACCCTTTACCAAAGCCTGATAGAAAGGATCTTGCAGATAAGCACCCTGTTGATAGATTTGGTTTATCGCATCGCTGTTTTTCTTCTCTGCTTTACTTAAACAACGTGGAGGAGAGCCTTGCTCAAAGGCATAGACAATGGCGTTATCAAAGGCAATAAATTGTTCCAACCAACTAAGTAAATTAGGATAAAATTCACTGGTTGCCACAGATTCAATCACTGTTGACAATCTATCCACATGAATATCCATTCCAGCCCTCGCAATTATTAAGAAATTAACAATAAATCCGAAGTAGATATTGCCCGCCAATTCCATAGCGAAACTATATAAGAATCACACTTAAACTGGTTATACAACTCAATTGTTGTTTATATGCCAATAAAATCACAATTATGAAGCATTTTATTAATTATTTATGAGAACCCTCACGCAGACCTAAGATCTCATCACGGAATAGATTTTTTAACTGGATTATTCTCATTTTCTATATCACTTTTTCTAGTAAGGAGTAAAAATGACCACCAAGAAAATTATTCTTGATTGCGATCCGGGACATGATGATGCCATTGCGATGTTACTGGCACATGGCAATCCTGATATTGAATTATTAGCTGTCACCACTGTTGCCGGTAATCAGACATTGGATAAAGTCACTCGCAACGCACTGGCGATAGCGCATATTGCCGATATTAACGGGGTGCCCTTTGCCGCAGGCTGTCATCGTCCATTGGTCCGTGATCTCGAAACTGCACCGGATATTCACGGCGAATCGGGTCTGGGAGGCGTGAAACTCCCGAAACACTCACGGACGCTTGATCCCCGTCACGCGGCGGATCTGATCATTGATACCATCATGTCTCATCCCCCCAAAACAGTAACACTGGTTCCTGTCGGCAGTCTGACCAATATTGCTCTCGCTGTCCGTAAAGCACCACAGATCGTCGAGCGGGTAAAAGAAGTTGTCTTAATGGGAGGTGGATATCACACGGCTAACAGAAGTGCAGTTGCAGAATTCAATATCAAAGTTGATCCGGAAGCAGCACATATTGTTTTCAATGAAAAATGGCCGCTGACGATGGTTGGCCTGGATCTGACACATCAGGCACGAGCCACACCAGAAATCACGAAGGCGATTTCACGTATCAATACCAACGCTTCCCGGTTTGTTGTGGACATGCTGGAGTTTTATGGCAAAAGTTATCAGGAGAGACACGGCTTCAATTGCCCTCCAATACATGACCCTTGTGCTGTCGCTTATGTGATCGACCCTACGGTGATGACGACACAAAAAGTGCCGGTCAATATTGAACTGAACGGCACTTTAACCGTCGGTATGACCGTGGTGGATTTCCGTTTTCCACTACCAGAAAATTGCCACACCCAAGTTGCAGTCAAATTGGATCAACAGCGATTCTGGCAATTGATCATTGATGCGTTGAGCAATATTGGCGATACCTGCGATTAAGGTGGAAAATCATTTCAGGTATAAGATAATAATTAAAGCCGTTATTTGATACTAAACGGCTTTCAAACACAGCTGAAATCCACAGCACCGTATCCGTGACTGTACAGTAACTGACTGAATTTTATGTCAACCAAGTATAATGATGTGGTTGTTTATCTCTGGTTTGAGTAAAGAAGCGGATAATAATATTCGAAACAAAGTTAACCTGTAATGGCAACACGCGCTTATCCCACGTCATGCCGCTACATCTTATTTTGCTTCCATTGCACCATGTTGAACTTTTACTGAACCATAGACTTTCATCTTCTGCACCACAGAAAAGGAATCCAATCTTATGAAAAAACAGAGCAAAATAACCTGCCAAGCACTTATTACCGCTGGTTTACTGACACTGATCACTGGCTGTAGTCATATAGAAAAACGCCATATTCCCGAAGAAAATAAGCCGGTACTCTCTACTAAACTAAATATCTATCAACCTACCACGATCATAGTTCCTGTCACGATCTCTGGTAAAAAATATCAATTCCTGCTGGATACCGGGGCCAGTTATACCTTCATCGACAATGAACTGGCTAAAACACTGACCGAAATCACGCCAGAATCAAACATACCGGTGACATTCCACCATATGTTATCCGATGGATTAATTACAACCAGTGAAAAGCGATTACACAAAGATGAGCTGACATTATGGCAACCCCTTGCTATTACCATCGGTAATTATAGCGTGCCGGCTTCTGATCCCTGGATTGGCATTGATATGAATCTTTTCAATCAATCCATTGGTCAGAAGCTGGATGGCATCCTTGGAATTGATACTTTCCGCCAATTAAACTGGGAGGTGAATAATTTGAACCATACCCTGACAATATGGCGCCATGCACCTTCAATCCTGAATTATCAGCAATGTGAACCTTACAGTGACAGCTATGGGAAATCTCCCGCAATCCAGGTTTCTAATGTCATTTTCAACATAGATACCGGAGCTGATTATAGCTATGTTTCTCAAGAATTTATTGAATATCTGAAAAAAGATCATAAAGATAAAATTTCTGAAGGAATCAATGTTAAATACGCCTCCGCCAGCGGGCTTGCTAGTGGGAAAGAGTACCTGATTGACGGCTTTTATTTACAACAACTGCCTGTTGGTCGTCTGAGAGTCAGTGAAAATAAAAACGACCAATACTATCTTGGTATGAGTTTCCTCTCTCGTTTTGATGACTATCTATTTATCCCCAATAAAATGTTACTCTGTTTTAACGCCAAGAACTTCACCCGTTATGACAGTAAATTACTGCGCACGATTGCAGTTCGCTATTTTAATAATAAAGTAGAGATATTTTACAACGAGCCAAAAGATATTGAAAAATTTGGATTAAAAAATGGTGATATTGTGCTGGAAGTTAACAGCCAGAAAGTCCTTCCTGAGGATATAACCTATCTTCGCAATCAATTATCAGAAACACCATCGGGTAAACTGACAATAAAAATTGAGCGGAACGGCGCCCAACAAGTCATTAATATTTAATCACGCCATTTATAAAGGGAGAACTTGATTATCCCTTTATAAACTATTCCTCAGTTGATTATTTATTCTGGCTTCCTGACTCATACCTTTATGCAATTTAAGTGACATTTCTTCAATCGCACTGACCAGTCATCGTTAACCTATTTGCTCAATTTCATTGAGGGTTAACACTGTAATTCATTCCAACAAAAAACAAATAAGAAAATGCCTAAAAATAAGGGGAAAGGTACGGCTAGCTTTCTGGTTTTGTACTGAAATCAAACAACTCTGTCAACTCAATCTGCAAACCACTTGCAATGATATTGATGATTTCAAGCGTAGGATTTCTGATCCCCCGCTCAATGCCGCTGATATAGGTACGGTCAATTCCACATTTATCGGCAAAGGCTTCCTGAGACATTCCAGACGATTGTCTGAGATGCCTAACTCTTTGTCCAAAAAGGGATTTTACAGCATTTGGCTTTTTCATCTAATAAGTATCGAATTATGTTACTTATCAGACCACGGACTATAAGTCACTTTTCTCGGTAAGTTATGTTATCATATGTGACTTATAGTCTACTATGTAACGATTTATCTTTTTATATCAAAGTTATCCGTAACGTGGAGGATTAAGGATGAAAAATCAGGACTGGCACCCAGCAGACATTATCGCAGCACTAAAAAAACGAGGAACATCGTTAGCAGCAGTTTCAAGAAAGGCAGGGTTAGCCTCATCGACCCTTGCCAATACCTTGCAACGCCGTTGGCCCAAAGGGCAGCGGCTCATTGCAGATGCTTTAGATTGCGATCCTGCCGAGATATGGCCTTCGAGGTACACAAGGTAAGTGGCTGTAGAGTAAAATGGCGTAGCTCATCAACGAGATGAGCTACTGCAACATGTTTTATGTCACTCGTTGAGATAATGATGAATATGGCAAAAAAATAAAATCTTCCAGAAGGAAATAACGAAACAAAAAGGTAATAAAATGATGTGAGAATAAAGTCAGTTAACTCTTTTGTTCTGCACTAAAATCAAACAGATCTTTCAACTCGATCTGCAAACCATTTGCGATGACATTGATAACTTCAAGCGTGGGATTCCTGACTCCACGTTCAATACCGCTGATATAAGTACGATCAAGCCCACATTTATCAGCAAAAGCTTCCTGAGACATACCAGATGTCACTCTGATATATCTAACTCTTTGTCCAAAAATAGATTTTATCGTATTAGGCTTTTTCATCTGATAAGTATCGAACGATGTTACTTATCAAACCACGGACTATAAGTCACGCTTTCCTATAAGTCGTGCCACTAATCTGATTTACAGGGCATCATTGGTCATTGTGTTACCAAAGAGGATTCGACAAAGAAGAAATGACGGGTTTATTCGTATGCGTGATTGATATCTCAGATTGGTATTGAGGCCCATTGTTACACTGCGGTCAGTCCAAGTATTAACAAATATTTTCACAAATGATGTTGGAAAATATAAATAAAGTCGAGACTGTTATGTCTAAGATTGAATTTAATCCTGTTGAACATCCCCATCGTCGTTATAATCCTCTAACCGGACAATGGGTTTTGGTCTCTCCCCATCGGGTGAAGCGGCCATGGAGTGGTCAAGATGAGCAGTCATTAATAGACGATATCCCAAACTATGATGAGCAATGTTTTCTTTGTCCATCAAACGTGCGTATTTCCGGTGAGCAAAATCCTGCTTATCAAGCAACGTTTGTTTTCAATAATGATTTTTCGGCTTTAATACCAGATTCGCCTGATGTACCACAATCGCATCACCCGTTATTTAAAACGCAAGGAGTACGGGGATTAAGCCGCGTGATCTGCTTTTCTCCTGATCATGGTAAAACATTGCCTGAATTGTCTGTTGAACAAATTCGTCAATTAATTGATACCTGGAATGAACAAATTGAAATACTGGGTAAAGAGTATCTCTGGGTGCAATTATTTGAGAATAAGGGGGAAACAATGGGGTGTTCTCAGCCTCATCCGCATGGGCAAATTTGGGCAAATAGTTTTTTGCCAAATGAAATTGAGCGTAAAGATAAACAGTTGCGAGCTTATTACCAGGAACATAATTCTAACTTACTGGTGGATTATGTTCAGGCTGAATTAGCTGATGGTAAGCGAGTCGTGGTTAATACGATGCATTGGTTGGCGGTTGTGCCTTATTGGGCAGCATGGCCCTATGAAACCATGTTGTTACCTAAAGTTCATGTTCGTCGTATGAATGAATTAACAGATGAACAACGCGGTGATTTAGCGGTCGCACTTAAAAAACTCACCAGTCGTTATGACAATTTATTTCAAAGTTCTTTTCCTTATTCTATGGGCTGGCATTTTGCCCCGTTTTTTGAACAAGATACAGATATTGAACATTGGCAATTACACGCACTTTTCTATCCGCCGTTATTGCGGTCTGCTACCGTGCGAAAATTCATGGTGGGTTATGAAATGTTTGCTGAAACGCAACGTGATTTAACCGCAGAGCAAGCAGCTCAAATTCTGCGTGCTTTGAGTGACGTGCATTATAAAGAGCAAAAGTGATTATACCTGGTGGCGATATTTCATTGAAAGTATCGTGCGGTTAACGCTATATTTGAGAATAACGTGATGAAAACTTTAATTAATTGCGCTAAAGATATGTTTAATTCAGTATTCCATTATACACCGACGCATATTATTCAAGCGCCAGGTCGGGTTAATTTGATTGGAGAGCACACTGATTATAATGATGGCTTCGTATTACCATGTGCCATTAATTACCAAGTTGTGGTTGCTGCGGCGAAACGGCAGGACAATATTATTCGTGTTGTTTCAGTTGATTATGGTAATCAATTAGATGAATTTGATATCAGTCAACCTATTATATTTCACGAAAATAAAATGTGGGCCAATTATATTCGAGGGGTTGTGAAGTATCTGCTCCGTCGTGGGTATGTATTTAAAGGGGCAAATATTGTAGTGACTGGAAATATACCGCAGGGCGCGGGATTAAGCTCATCGGCCGCATTGGAAACAGCTATTGGTCAAACATTTAAAACTCTTTACCACCTAACCATTAGTCAAACAGAAATTGCGCTAAATGGACAGCAAGCAGAAAATGAATTTGTGGGCTGTCATTGCGGCATTATGGATCAATTAATCTCAGCGGAAGGGAAAAATAATTATGCGTTATTAATTGATTGCCGGCATTTAACCACTCAGGCTGTATCTATGCCTAAAGATATAACGGTTATTATTATTAATTCAAACAAGAAACGAGAATTGGTTGGCAGTGAATACAATATTCGCCGGACTCAATGTGAGCAAGCAGCGGCATTATTTGGTGTTAAAGCTTTGCGTGATGTGACAATAGATGAGTTTGAAAAGCGTATTTCTGAGCTTGATGGGGTAGTCGCTAAACGTGCACGCCATGTGATCACAGAAAATAAGCGTACACTTTTGGCAGCAAAAGCGTTAATGGCAGGAGGTGATATGCCATTAATAGCAGAACTCATGACACAATCACATCAGTCAATGCGTGATGACTTTGAAATTACCGTACCTGAAATTGATATCTTGGTTGATATTGTGAAGCAAGTTATCGGTAAACAGGGTGGGGTAAGAATGACAGGAGGGGGATTTGGCGGTTGTGTGGTTGCTTTAGTGCCACAAGTACAGGTTGATGCTGTTAAGGCTGCGGTAGCACAACACTATTTTGCATCGACAGGTCTGAAAGAAACCATTTATGTGTGTCAGGCTACGGATGGTGCGGGTCTGGTTGAAACCCTATAGAGGTCGGCTTGGAGAGCGGAAATTATTGTACGTTAAGCCTGTTTTTTGTACTTTTCGACCTTGGCCGGGCGTAGACGACGGAACTTCCCTGACGCAGGTTTACGATTGCTTTGCCAGATATAATCGCCTGTCAGATTGATATGCTCCCAACCTAACGGAGAAAGATGGGATAACAGTTGATCATTGATCTCGATACCTTTGCGCTTCAGGGAATCGACAGTTCTTTCCATGTAGACCGTATTCCACAGTGTGATCGCAGCAGTGAGCAACGTCAGCCCACTGGCATGGTAACTCTGATTTTCCAGTCCCCTGTCCCTGATTTCCGTCCAGCCTATGCATAAAGACAGCACGGGCAAGCGCATTTCGGGCCTCACCTTTATTCAGGCCAGCTTGCACCCGGCGGTGTAGCGCCGGATCGAGAAACCAGTCCAGCATGAATAATGTTCTTTCTATTCTGCCGATTTCCCTCAATGCCTTTGCCAGGCCATTCTGCTTTGGATAGTTGGCCAGCTTCTTCTGCATCAGGGATGCAGTAACTGTCCCTTGTCTGATCGACGTGGCCAGACGAAGCACATCAGTCCAGTGCGACTCGATTTCTTTCAGATTAAGGCTGTATGAGACCCTTGTTGAGAAAATGAAGGCATTAAAAATGCTCTGTCAGTCGAAGTCAGAGAGATCTCACACACTACTAAATATCACACTCGATCAACCATTCATAAGTGAGGCGGGGGCAGGATTTATTGGATCCTCGCTTGACTACTCGGCTACCCCGCCAAAAGCTATGTTAAGTTTTTCGCGAATATTTTCTTATCTTGTCATACAAAGAATTCTCGCCCACAGAAACCTACCCTCCCAAGAGAAACAAAATACATACGCAAATACATACAATGTCTATCGGCTGGGGACGGTACGCGAATTTCAATATTGATCAATGCATCTCCTCCAGAGCTTATGCTTACTTGTTCATTTGGCACTAACACTGAAGCATCATGGCGTCGTCCATGAGTCACTGCTCCACCGACGGCGACGGTGGTTTCTTCAAAGCACGTGTTATGCAGAAGCATCTTTCCGTGTAATATTCTGGGGTTGAGAGTGTTTTCCAGTTGGATTATTCGACCTTCAATGAAATTTGGTACTCCATCTTGAACTGTTCCACAAATAACACAACTTACCATCCACCTCTGGACAGTAGCGTCGTCAAGACTGGAAAACTGATAACGAATGGCATCTGAACGACAGTGAGGACATCCCTCAACTAAGGGATCTGTACGAATTACCCTGTAAGCATCGCGATATCCTTCAACAAAATGGTACTCACTCTTATTGGTTTCTCGCTGCAGTTTCGCTACGATACCTCTATCGACTAACGAAGCGGTTTTCTCGACGCGCTCTAGAGCTCGAACTAAAGCTCCATCTAGGCCTCCACCGCAGCGACTGCTGGATGCCCGACGAACAAGATTGGGATAAGTATTACGGAGATCGGTGAGTAATTGACGGCCCTCAGAGATCCTGATGCCGAGTAACGCAACGCGATCATATTCATCGAGAACCTCTCTGATCGAAGATAATACCTGCTCTGGTGATTGCTCTCGCTTTGCAATTGTCAGTTCACTGAAGTTAAGATGGTTAACATTGCAATCAAGGATAGCACAAGGGCTTCCAGGAATACTTGAGCTCCGAATGAATCCAGCAACTGACGCCCTTTTTGGCGCGCCGTTTAGGTAACACAATTCGTCGGATAGATTGGAGGCCTGATCTCGTATTCCGAATACTAGGCCTTTTTTGTATCCGGTTATGCTTTCAGGAGCATTTTTAGAGCTGGTTTTAAGGCTTGGGTCTCCCAGAATCATGACCTTGCCCACTTCCAATCCCCAAGCAGGAAGAACTCTGTTCAATTCCCGAACGGTCTGGCCTACGGTCATCCCTGCTCCCATAAGTCCGTGAAACACCAAATTCTCTTCGATACGACCATCCTTTAGAAAAGGACTTGCAACATACACTGCTGCATTACCCTCTAGGAATCTCTGCGAGATTGTATACGAGTCATCTCCATCGAATATCCCATCTTCACCGACCTTAAGTGTAAGGCATGCGTTGGCGAAAAAGACACGCCCTGGTATTACATTGGCGGTTAACCGCTTCAAATCGGGAAGAAAACAATCGTTGTTTACCATGCAAGTCGGTAGTCGTTTCCCACATACAGAAGGTGACTGAACAGTTATTCGCCCACAAATAAGTTCATTACTGCTGAGGCGAATGTAATCTTCGCTGGCGTGTCCGATAACACTCACAATAGTTTCAGTTCCACAGATAAAATCAGACCAATTGGTGAGTTCTTCACTATCTGCAGGTAAAATCTTCAGCCCAGCAGCCTGACGCATTTCTGTGCCATTATGAACGGGGGCAAAGCAGATATCTTCACCTTCTTGCATACAACTATAAGCAACTGTCTTCGCGAGGATAAATGTCCCTAGTTCTAAAGAACTTGCAACAATGAATCCAGTCAAATCGTTGAATAATGACAAATCTCTCATTGATGCTTTTTTATCAATAGAAACTACCACGAGATGATCGTGTGTAACTAAATGATTGTTACGCCATTTTGCCATTTCTTCCCAAGACGCGAAGCTGCGCATAGAAGCAGATCGTAGACTTTGAAAACCCTTCGCAAGAACTAAGGCAGATTGATCGCAGGACAGATACGCAACTGTTAACTTTTCAGTGTTGTGCCATTCGCATGGCTCATTGAGGTTTATGTTAAAGTTGGTTGGCGTGGCCATAGGAGCATCTTCAGCGAACAAGATAGCTGTTCTCTGGCACCATTCAACAACCATCTTGCGAGCCCATGCTTTTCTAATGAGGACAGGGACGAATGGCTGTCCCCAATCACAAACTTCAAGATATCGTTCCTCAGAATGACATAGAATGACAAGTGAGGTCATTGCTATATCCCCCGTTTTATCATCGCATACGTCATAGGACCCCCAAAGGGGAGTTGGTATGCTGCTGTTACCTCGAATCCCAAACGCTCATAGATCCTTACATTTTTGTCATCGGAAGTCTCAAGGAACACAGGAAATCCCTCACACTCGGCTCTCTCAAGGCCGGGTTCAATAACAGCACGGCCTAACCCTTTCCCTTGGTAATCTGGATCCACTGCTACTGCACCTAGGAACCAGCATGGAAAATTGGGCCGTTCTTTAGCCATGATAGATTCAGATGCCCGCATTACCTTTTCTCTCGTTCCTGCTATTTTTCCGAATTCGATAGATAGAGGAGCAAAAGTTGCCTCTGCGTCTTCAATATCGGGTGCCGTCCATATTGATACAGCGGCTCCATCATCGGCAGCCCATACGTGACCTACTGTCATACCTACCTTTCTAAGAAAGGTCTCTTGATAGCGCCGTACTCGTTGCTGGTGATCATCTTCAGCGAGGAAATGCCGCATTAAGGAGTATCCATCGAAAGCGCGTGTCAGCGTCTGTACGCAACGCACCAATTGTATTTCTGATATTTCTTTAGATTCCCGGACGATCATGTTCATTTACTCTCCAAATATATCAATTACATGTTTGTGCAGAGTCTGACTGGTGGACGCGATTCCCACTCCTTTGTTCGCTAGAACAGGTTGGCCCATTAAGTCAGTGCATATTCCGCCAGCTTCTTCGACGATTGGGACGAGTGCCGCTACATCCCAAGGAGCTACAATTGGCTCTATGGCAACATCTAATATTCCTTCGGCAACTAAGCAGTGCTGCAAGAAATCACCAAACCCACGGTTACAGAATGTCTGCTCGGCCAAACGCTGATATTGCTGAAGTAAACCTTGTTTATGCCATGTATCAAATGCTGTGGTTGATATATATGCATCTTTCAGACCTGAAATTTGTCGCACATGCATTCTGTTCCCGCTTCCCTGCGGGCTTTTGCTAAAGTATGCACCACCACCTTTTTCTGCCCACCAACAGCGCTTCAATTCAGGAGCGAAAACCACACCAATCTTGGGTTCTCCATCTTCTACGAGTGCCACAAGTGTGGCCCAGATAGGGATTCCGCGAACGAAGTTCTTGGTTCCGTCAATCGGGTCGATAATCCACACTCTCCCTTTATGAACTGCTAGACCTCCGCTCTCTTCCCCAAAGAATAGGTCATTAGGACGCTCGGATTCTATAAGTTCACGTACACGCAATTCAGCACCAATATCCGCGGGGGTAACTGGGCTACCATCTTTCTTTAAAGTGACTTGAAATTCACTAGATTCTCTTAAAGAAAGAGCTGTTGTGGCTGCCTCCATTGCAACTCGTTTTGCTAGACGGAGATCATCTTTGCTGTCGAGTTTCACGTTAATAACACACCTCCATTAGGTGGTATTCCATCACGCGAGGTGCTTCGATTCGACGAATACGCTGAACCATCGACAATGTGGCTGATGTATTTTTTACGATAGTTTCCAGCACAGTTCCATTTTTGAGGTCAGCAGTACCTATGAGTAGGCGGCCATTTTCTCGCAAGTAGGTTGGAGCTCCTTGGATCAAACGGCGTTGACCAGCGTATTCAGGATCGAATACCGCAGCGTGCAATTCACTGGCCATATCAAAGTCACCATCAACATAAGTCCATGGAACGTTCCAGAAAATTAGGTCGAAGTCTTCAGTCATTTCGAGCGCGGAGAATACATCGCTTACACGTGCGGAAACCTTAGCTTCTACACCATGCCGGATCGCATTTCTAAGTGTATTAGTTACTGCGTTGGGATTGATGTCCAATGCAACGACTTCTGAAACTCCGCTGAGAGCAGCAGTTATCGAGATCACACCCGAACCGCAGCCTACTTCTAGCATACGCCCACCAACTGGATAAGGGAGTGCGGTTGCCATAACTTCAGTCGCACCTGTGAGTGTCCCAGGGAAAACGCCACGAATAAGCTCCCACTGCCGTCCAAGTAGACTAAATTCAGTAGGGAAGTCTGTGTCATGCAAGGCGTGCATGAGTATTTTTTCTGCATCTTTCGGATCTTCTTGTAACACTTCTAACTCGATGTTTTTCATATTCTTAATAACCTCTTATATTCTAGGTCAATTTCGGCAATTGTCTTTTCGTAACTAGCTATTAAGGGCTCATCTTCTTCACGATAAAAAGTTGGAAAAGAGACTGCTCTTTCGGAAACATCATATGCGACAGGTAGTAATTCCCTTATTGGTTGAACGCGTCTAGGTTCATGATTCCAAATATGTTGAGGAGCTGAATATAATGGTTGATCGGCAAGAACCTCTCCAGAGGGAGCAGAAACATCCAAACCTTTTTCCTGCATGATTTTCACCAAGTGGTCCCGGCCAATTAACTTTTGCGCAGCATGTGATATGAGAGGTTTAAAACCATACCAAGCCCCCATATCAACGTGCGGGGAGATTCTCATGGGTTCAAATATATCTGTTAGCGATAGTGAATTATTGAGACGATGTAGCCACTTATGGCGAAACTTTATGAGTTGCGAGAACGCGCGCAAACTGTGCCTCGCAACGATGGCATTGAATGGAGACATTCGTGTCTTCAGGCCGTAGCCAGTAACCCAATATTGTTGAAGATCTCTATCTTTAACCTCATTGCGTGCTCGATCGCGATAATGTCCTACTAGAGTCGCTGTGTCGGCAATGAGGTCATCGTTCGTGACAAGAATGCCACCTTCACCCGCGAAGACTGCTTTTTTGGTTTGCAGGGAGAAGACAGCGGCATCACCAAACGTTCCAACCGGACGCCCTCGAAATTTACTGCCATGCGCATGGGAGCAATCCTCTAGAATCTTAAGGTTGTGTTTTTCAGCAAACTTGATAGCTTTATCCATATCGGCAGGATGTCCCCACTGATGTACCACAGTTAATATACGGCACGATTCAGTTATCATTTTTTCTGCAGCATCAATATCGATACACCGGGACTCTCGGTTGATATCGACTAGAATAATTTCAGCTCCCACGGAAAAGGCAGGGCTAAGCGCTGCATGATAGGTTAATGCTGGTCCGAGAACTGATACCCCTCTGCGAGCCCCTAGTGCGTAATATGCAGCTTGAAGTGCACTTGTGCCGGAATTGAATGTAATTGCATGCTTAACCTTATTTCCTAAGAATGATTTGAATTCATCTTCAAATTGAGCGATTGGACCCGCTCGACCACTGATCGATATGTCCGTGCGTCGCTGCAAAATTAATTCATTTTCCTCTTCTGGGGTTGGGGCTGGAGGCCATGGATCATGCGGAAACTGATATATATCAAATTTAGACATGTGTCTGCTCCTTTGTGTTTGTACTAAAAGTAATGGCATAGGCTTCCGTGAGGCAGTCGACGATGTGCACGTGGCGTTCCATGTGAGGCAGCCAATACAGTGGGTTATTACGGTTAGAGATATACTCTTGGTACATGGTTTTGATTGTCCATTGCCCTCCTTGAGGCTCACGAACCTCCCATCTGAGGTTCCCTTGGCGGTCAAAGATATGGAGTATAGAGTCGCTCATCACTGCAATGCCTTGTGAACCATACAGTGTCAGTAGTTCGATTTTTTGATGTGCGTGGCGATTAGTTATGATTCTTCCTGCGCCATTACCACTGATTGAACTGGTAAGGATTGTGCTTGTGTCCTCTAATTGTTCGGCTTCTGTCTCTCCATAGCAGTATGCGATCTGGGCAGATTCAATTTTCTGCTCACCCAGTAGCCAGACGATAAAATCTAGCTGATGATAGGCCATATCCAGCATCACTCCACCTCGTGCAGACGTCCATTTTGAACGCCATCCACTAGTTAGATCAGGAATCGATAGTGAGTACTCATACGTGTATGCATACACCTGTCCGAGAAGATGGAGGCTTGACTTAAGCTGTCTCCCTATTAGTCGGAAAGGACGATGGGCAGTAGTGAACACAGGCGTAGATTGTTCACTGGCAATTTTGAATAATTCTCGTGCTTCCCTGCTTGTAACTGCGAAGGGTTTCTCTTTTAAGATGCTAATTCCTTTTGATAGTAATTGGATAGCAAGTTCAGTGTGAGATTCGTGCGGAACAGCCAAATAGGCCACCTCCACATTAATTTTGCTTTTTTCGAGCATCTCACTAATAGAGGCGAATGTCTGTAACCCCATCCTTTCGGTACGACGTCTAGCATCGATGTCGATATCAACTGCAGCAATCACCTTTCCTCGGGAGTAATGTGCCAAGAATTCGGCAGCTTGTTTTCCTCCTGCACCGATAACTGCAAGTTGAAGTGGGTGCAAGTTTCGATTAGACACAGAGATTTCTCTTATATTTTCAGAGAGTGCGTGGCTTTCTGAAAGTGCTCGCGTAGCAATGTTGCAGATGTGTTCACCGTAGCCTAAGAAATGGTTAACTTGTAGGAATAATTGAATTTCTTCTTGGGTAAGGAACCAGCGAGCATGAGTGTACTTATCAAGCTCAATGTGCTGTTCGGCCTCATTCATGTTTACTTCGACAAGAAAGCTCTTTTCGATCCACCTGTCGCCTTGTAAGTCATATTCGTCCATTCCAAGTTCGGTGATGATTCGAGTTAGCTGCCATCCTGTCTCTTCAAAAATCTCTCGTTCAAGAGCTTGAAGTTCGCTTTCACCTTCTTCTACCTTTCCGCCAACAACATCCCAAGCACCAGGCAGTACCTTGCAATCCCAACGTCGTTGCTGTAGATAAATTGCACCATCCTCTGGGCGTCGAATGAGAGCAGCAACAGTCATTTTTAATTGATTAATCATGTGCATTCCAACTTTGCGAGAAGGTGGTGAAGAACAAATTGTGTTTCATGCAATTTCTTCTGATCGACATGTCCATAATTATCACATTGACGGTGATAACAGCCATCGAATGGGTAACCTGCCTGCCCTCCCCATTTGATAGCCTGCTCACGAGTCTTTATTTCAAACGATCCTCCCCAGAGTCCCCCGGTGGGAATTCCAGCATCCTTATAACTTGAATCATCAGATCGAAGGATTGTATTGGTGTCAACTTCTGCCTCAATGCCCAGCTTTTGGTAAGCTTCTATAATACTATTCGAGATCCTTTGGCTGACATTTCCACCATTAGTGTCTCGGGTGTAAAAATATCCTGAGTTTGGGGATGTTTGCATCTCTAGGTTCACGTAGGCATAGATGCTGTCTGGCTTTGTCACAGTTTGGAGATAGCTCCGTGAACCAGCGAATGCAAATTCTTCGGCGCTCCAAAACATATATCGATAAGTTCTAGATTTTGGTTGATTAGCATTACTTGTCGCGTGATCTAACAGCAGTGCCGCACTCGTAGCATTGTCATTGATCCCAGGACTTTGAGGAACTGAATCTAAATGTGCACCAACTTCAATTGCTGGAGAGTCATTTGTTCCAGTATTTTCGGCAATGAGGTTCATGCTCCACCTACGCTCTGTGATCATTAGAACGTCCAGTACCAAACTAGATGGATCGGAATGGATTTTGATGTAAGTGGGATGGCTTATTCCCACTAGGGGTATGTCTAGATGTCCGGTGCCCTTCAGCAATATATATAAAGGGGTATCTGTATGTGAAGCAATGATAGCTGCTCGGGCTCCCGATTCACTGACCAACAAATGTTGATGTTGCGTAGTACAATGAGTTGACTCTTGTATGATGACGATTGATCCACGAGGTACATCGAGATACTGCTGTTTTTCGCATCCGTTTCCACCGATGAAGTATGGACGGGCACTAATAGGTCCAGGTGTCGATGAACTGAACATCGCGGGAACGAGATCCAGCATTTTTCCGTTGTTCATCAATTGTGCATGTTCGGCTTTGCTATATAGAAATTCGAATTTCTCGGTCCAGACTTTCAACCCTGCATTGCGAAGCTGCTCGGAAAAGTATTGTACTGATTCAGCGTGTCCATTGCTTCCTGCTTCACGATTACCTCCATTATTATCTGATATTTCTTGAAGTTTCTGAATGTGTTGCAGTACACTATCTACTTTATTGCTTGTTATGACTGAATTTGTATCCTTTATCGTTGCAGTTGCAAGGGCTGGAAAAAATAAAGAGGCTACTGCGACAAGACGACATAGAGAGCTTTTGAAAAAAGGCAAAGCGGATTTTATACATATATTTTTAGTATTGCTGCTCATATTAAGGTTTTCCTTCTCCTGTAAGGAGATGTCGGTTTATCGGTCAAACACGACACCGTTATATCGTTAAACTAACGTAGGTAATTTAAATAACGTTTCATAATTCTGCTACACATGACCTTCTTCAACCCATTGTTATACATAGAATTATGGATAGTATAAGATGTAGCACTATTTTGGAATTTTATTTAAAAAGGATTACTATATATAACCATCAAGACTACTACATATAAATACGACAAGTAATGTATATGAAATAAATTAAATCATCATTGTTAATGATCACATTTTTAATAAAATGTTACATGCAGTATTTCTGTTGGTTTTTTATAAAACAAATCTTCTTTTTTATGATATGAAATAAAATATAAAACTCCATAATAGTGAATAATGTTATTTTTACTCGTAAAAAGTGTTTATTGAAATCAGTTGGATTTAAATAAATATGTAAGTAACTCTTAAAAAATGGTGTTTTTTATTTTGTATTCAATTTTAATAAAATAAATTTTATCAGTAAATAAATTCACCACCTTAAAAGAATTATTAAATAATAAATTAAATTTACAATAGTTTTTTCGTTAAAAAGTAATATAATGAAATAAGTTAATTGAATTATGTAAAATATGATAATTTTGAGAGTATTCAGATGGCAATTGTACCAGTTCATTGGGCTGGGTGTTGTCTGTGCTAGGGTCTTCTGACTTACTGGCTCAATAATTCTACGAACTAAATAGCTATATGGATACCGACTCAATTCAAGTGGGTGAATAAAATTTTCTGACAACGTAGTCGCAAACATATATCCGGCTTCAATGAGTCCTGATGAAAATCCGCACTCTCTGCCCTCATTATTCCAACAGTTTCGATAGACTGAGCTATTTACCAGGTTCACAGAGAGTCGGTTCTACCTGTCAGTACATCAATTTATGGACTTCTATTACATATTGACATCATACTGATAACCCATCGTAGTTCATAAAGCGACAGTTGATTAACCAGAGCCACCGCTACTTTATTGAATCCACTGCAGGTTATCACGCCTTTTAACCCGCGTTGTAACCCATTACATTGTTCATCCGGGATCTTCTGAACCCTATAGAGCACTGAGCGGGCGCTGTGGATGGAGAGCATTTATGTGGCAAAGCAGCCACTTTAACGTATAAGTATTCATGGGCCGATAATGGGTAACAGTCCGGTTGAGTTGCCCATTTTACCGCTAAATAACTCAAGTGCCCCACACTTTTTATACTCTCCTATAGGTAATGAAATGGCAGGTACTTTAAGATGGCAATACGCTCTACTGGATTGAAAGCGGGAATGGAAGAACCTTCCCGCTTCCAACCTGCGGTTTATGACTGTTTTATCTCGCCGATAGGCAGAATAGTGCGGCCATACTGTTCATTCAGTACTTCTGCCATTGCCAGATAAAATGCGGTGGCGCCACAAATTATTCCTTCATAACCGGCAATCGTCAGAAGGGCAGTGTTTCCGGTAAAGTTGCCAATGGTTAACAAAGCGAATAACAGTGTCAGGCCACCAAAGATAAACTGGAGTACGCGGTTAGTTTTGAAGGTGCCAAAGAACATAAATAGAGTAAAAACACCCCACAAGCCAAGATATGCCGCCAAAAATTGACTGCTGGTGGCTTCTGCCAGTCCCATTTTTGGCAGAAACAATAACCCGACCAGACTGAGCCAAAACAGCCCATAAGAGGTGAAAGCAGTTGCGGCAAAAGTATTGCCTTTCTTATATTCAAAAAGCCCCGCCAGTACTTGGGCCAGACCACCGTAAAAAATGCCCATGCTCAGGATAACTGATGCTAGTGGAAAGAAACCTGCATTGTGCAGATTAAGCAGAATGGTTGTCATGCCGAAACCCATCAACCCTAAAGGGCCGGGATTTGCCAACTGATTAGTGCTCATAAGTCCTCTGAAAAAAAATCGTGGAGAAAGTAATAAATAGCAAAGGTGGCGAATCATAATGATCTGTCAGTAAGGAAACAATGACCTGTGAAATAATAAAAAGGTTTTTTTTCACTTCCCCCCTTGATGATGGTTTTAACGGCCCCATCTTATAATCAACCGCAGTTGCTAATCGCTGTCCTATACAGCTGATGTATATAAGCAAAGGTGAGGAATCGCATAGAGGCAATAAAAATAGGTGCCGTTGAAAAGCAGATAACTATCCTCATATTGATTAGCAACTTGACTGATTACGAATTTCTTGTGGAGGCGTTTAGATGGGTAAAATTATTGGTATCGACCTGGGAACTACCAACTCTTGTGTAGCTATTATGGATGGCACGACAGCTCGTGTACTAGAAAACAGCGAAGGTGATCGTACAACTCCTTCCATTATTGCATATACCCAGGATGGTGAAACTCTGGTTGGTCAACCGGCTAAACGTCAGGCTGTTACTAACCCGCAAAATACGCTGTTTGCTATTAAGCGTTTGATTGGCCGTCGTTTCCAGGACGAAGAAGCACAACGTGACGTAGCTATCATGCCATACAAAATCATTGCGGCAGATAACGGTGACGCATGGCTGGAAGTGAAAGACCAGAAAATGGCTCCTCCTCAGGTTTCCGCTGAAGTTCTGAAGAAAATGAAGAAAACAGCTGAAGACTACCTGGGTGAGCCGGTAACGGAAGCAGTCATCACTGTACCTGCCTATTTCAACGATGCTCAACGTCAGGCAACAAAAGACGCAGGTCGTATCGCAGGTTTGGAAGTAAAACGTATTATCAACGAACCAACCGCGGCTGCGCTGGCTTACGGCTTGGACAGAGAAGTGGGTAACCGTACTATCGCGGTTTATGACCTTGGTGGTGGTACTTTCGATATTTCTATTATCGAAATTGATGAAGTTGATGGCGAAAAAACCTATGAAGTTCTTGCAACCAACGGTGATACTCACTTGGGTGGTGAAGACTTCGACAGCCGTATGATCAACTATCTGGTTGACGAATTTAAGAAAGATCAGGGCATTGATCTGCGTAATGATCCACTGGCAATGCAACGTCTGAAAGAAGCGGCGGAAAAAGCAAAAATTGAGCTTTCTTCTGCACAGCAGACCGATGTTAATCTGCCGTACATCACTGCGGATGCAGCGGGTCCTAAGCACATGAATACCAAAGTGACCCGTGCGAAACTGGAATCACTGGTAGAAGACCTGGTTAAACGTTGTATGGAGCCTGTACGGGTTGCATTGCAAGATGCTGGCCTGTCAGTTTCTGATGTGCAAGATGTGATTCTGGTGGGTGGTCAGACCCGTATGCCAATGGTGCAGAAAGTGGTTGCTGACTTCTTCGGTAAAGAACCACGTAAAGATGTGAACCCTGACGAAGCGGTAGCGATGGGCGCTGCGGTACAGGGCGGTGTTCTGGCCGGTGATGTAAAAGACGTATTGCTTCTGGACGTAACGCCTCTGTCTCTGGGTATCGAAACAATGGGTGGCGTGATGACTTCCCTCATTACGAAAAACACCACTATCCCAACTAAACACAGTCAGGTGTTCTCTACGGCAGAAGATAACCAGTCTGCGGTAACTATCCATGTATTGCAGGGTGAGCGTAAACGTTCCGGCGATAACAAATCTCTGGGTCAGTTCAATTTGGATGGTATTCAGTCGGCACCTCGTGGTATGCCTCAGATCGAAGTCACTTTTGACATTGATGCCGATGGTATTCTGCACGTATCTGCTAAAGATAAAAACAGCGGCCGTGAACAGCAGATCACTATCAAGGCTTCTTCTGGTTTGAATGAGGAAGAGATTCAACAGATGGTTCGTGATGCAGAAGCTAACGCTGAATCTGATCGTAAGTTTGAAGAGTTGGTACAGACGCGTAACCAGGCAGATCAACTTGTTCACGGTACTCGTAAACAAGTAGAAGAAGCGGGTGACAAACTGCCGGCAGAAGATAAAACAGCCATTGAAAGCGCGGTAACTGCATTGGAAACTGCGGCTAAAGGCGAAGACAAAGCGGATATCGAAGCGAAAATTCAGGTTCTGGTTCAGGCTTCCGCTAAACTGTTGGAAATTGCTCAACAGCAGGCTCAGGCTGGCGCAGCAGACGCGGGTGACAGCGCGAAAAAAGATGACAACGTTGTAGACGCTGAATTCGAAGAAGTTAAAGATAAAAAATAATTGCCCTTAGCGGGCGCGGTGACAGTGATGACAACTGTTGCTGATTAACCGGCACGGGCGTTGAGGGAACTCTGCGCCCGTGCGCGCATGTTAAGGGTAAAATAAGAGATGGCAAAGAGAGATTGTTACGAAGTTTTGGGGGTTTCCAAAACAGCGGACGAAAAAGAGATTAAAAAAGCTTATAAGCGGTTGGCAATGAAATATCATCCTGATCGTAATCAGGGTGATAAAGATGCAGAAGGTAAATTCAAAGAAGTTAAAGAAGCCTATGAAATTCTGACTGATGACCAGAAACGGGCTGCTTATGACCAATATGGCCATGCTGCTTTTGAGCAAGGTGGTATGGGCGGTGGTGGCGGTGGTGATTTCAGTGATATCTTTGGTGACGTTTTCGGTGATATTTTCGGTGGTGGTCGTCGTCAGCAGCGTCCAAGCCGCGGTGCTGATTTGCGTTACAGTATGGAACTGACACTGGAAGAAGCGGTTCGTGGTGTGACCAAAGAGATCCGTATCCCGACACTGGAAACCTGTGATACCTGTTATGGCAGTGGTGCTAAAGCCGGTACCAGCCCTGTCACCTGTTCAACCTGTCAAGGGGCTGGTCAGGTTCATATGCGTCAGGGTTTCTTCACCGTTCAGCAACCTTGTCCACATTGTCATGGTCGTGGTCAGATCATTAAAGATTCTTGTAACAAGTGTCATGGTCATGGTCGTGTCGAAAAATATAAAACACTGTCTGTTAAGATCCCGGCTGGTGTGGACACCGGTGATCGCATTCGCCTGAGTGGTGAGGGTGAAGCAGGTGGTAAGGGCGCACCGGCAGGTGATTTGTATGTTCAGGTACAGGTGAAAAAGCACCATATTTTCGAGCGTGAAGAAAATAATCTCTATTGTGAAGTGCCAGTTAACTTTGCGATGGCGGCACTGGGTGGAGAAATTGAAGTCCCAACGCTTGATGGCCGTGTGAAACTGAAAATACCCGCGGAAACCCAGACAGGTAAAATGTTCCGCATGAAAGGCAAAGGTGTTAAATCTGTCCGTGGCGGCGTTCAGGGTGATTTACTGTGCCGGGTGGTAGTAGAAACTCCGGTTAAATTGAACGAAAGACAGAAAGAATTACTGCGTGAATTAGGAGAGTCTTTAGGTGGTACTGGTGGCGAAACCAACAGCCCACGTTCTAAAAGTTTCTTCGATGGCGTAAAGAAATTTTTTGATGATTTGACCAAGTAACCGCGCATATTTTCATAATCGGGCTGTGTTTATAAACAAAGCTCAGGTGACTGATAAAGTCCTCGTTTTCACGCGAGGACTTTTTGTTCTGACTGAGAATTATAAGCTAAAGGTAATTTGCGTGAGTAAATTATAAGCATCGTCCTCTTTCGGTGTTACTGAGGGGTGATGAGTATAGGATAAGCTGTTGGTCCAATAGATCCCGTTGTAAACACGATACGAATATGACGCGGAAGCGGTTGCACTATAACTTTCAGCAAATTGACCATTGCGGGCGAAGTAATCTTTTGCGTCATTACTAAACTTATTATATGACAAACCAAAAGTAAGCATATCGGTCGGACGTGAATCGAATGGACCAATGCTGAACAACGATAACGAAACATCGGTATTAAACAGGTTACGATCCTTTGGTGCATAGTTGGCTTTACCATCAATATACCAGCCACGGAAAGGCATTGACGCATCCGGTTTGGTTATCTGGTGGGTAATCGCGATATAATGAGAGTAGGTATGATCTTCATATTCTGAGTTGTTATAGTTAAAATAAGGTGTTTTATTAAACACCGAGTCGCCTCGAATCCAGATCATGTTTTCCATTTCATTGGCATTAACACGATAACGTGACTGCTCCCCGCCGTAAAAAACGGCGAGGCTTCCCACTTCTCAGGCCGCAACCGTCTTTATGACGGATTTACGCTGGCCTCCGTGGGCAGAGACGACGAGCCCCGCCGCCTGTAATTCTCTCGTGCCCTTGCTCTGGATGTTGAGCGCCGCATTGATATCGCGGTCATGTTCGACTCGGCAGAAAGGGCATGACCAGATCCGCTTATGCAGCGGCATTTCCGGCACTTTGTGACCGCAACAATGACAGGTTTTCGAACTGGCGAACCACTGATCCAGTTTCACCAGGTGGACCCCCGCTGCTGCGGCTTTGTATTCCAATTTCATCAGGAAACTATTCCAGCCCGCATCCCCGATAGCGCGGGCAAGGTGGTGATTCTTCATCATGTTGGCCGATTTCAGCGTCTCAACAATTATCGCTTGGTTTTCGTCAACCATTGTTCGGGAGAGTTTGTGTTGAAAATCGGCGCGGGCATTGGCTATCCGCTCATGGACTGCCGCCAGACGTAATCGGGCCTTGCTACGGTTAGCGCTGCCCTTTTGTTTGCGGGACAGCGATTTCTGCTTTCGACGCAGGTTACGGGTGGCGTTGATAAGGTGACGCGGGTTATTGACCTTCTCTCCGGTCGACTGGATAAGATAGTGGGACAAACCCCTATCGCAACCGGTCACGCGGGTGATAACGCCCGGCTTTTCCGGCGCATCTCGACCATCGTCACACAGGATAGCGGCAAAATATTTTCCCGTGGCGGTGCGAGAGAGCGTAATGCTTTTCACCTCCCCTTCAATTTTTCTGTGTATGC
>NZ_JAJAFX010000027.1:0-76133 GCF_025384845.1 Photorhabdus temperata
AAAATCTTTTGACGCGGCCACGATATTTTTGGCCTGAATATGGCTGGGTATCTCCTCGCCTGGTATACAGATTTGCCCGATGTCCAGTGTTCGTGCTTGTGTATCAAATTTTTGATATTGGCAGTAAAAGTCGCGATGATGGTGCTCTGTTACGGGTTTTGCCTGATGATCATAAAATGTGAGATTAATTTGACTGCCATTGAATGGTGTTTCTTCGCGTATATGGTCAAAAAGCAATATGTTGTCACCGGGTTCGGCAAAATGGTGGGCTGTCAGTTGCGCGCTATTGATAAGGGGAACACGGTGGTCAGATCCATCAGCGATTTCCTCTGGTTCAGATTGGAGTTTAATGTTGTCAATACTAAAAATTTCATCTGCTGCCAATACATAACGCGATTTGTCCTTTTCAAATGCTATCGGTTTTGTTCTTGTCGAAGACAGGTTGATAACCGGTACGCAGTGGGGAATAAACGCGGGGGTAATGTCCTCAATGGGAATGTTGCAGTCGAATTCCAAGATAAGGGTAAATTGCTTATCTTCTCCCAACGGGAGCTCGGAGATCTCCTCCGATAAGTCAAATGACATAAAGTCATTAACGTGTGGCAGATAGAGGTATTCGTATAACACCTGCAACGGCCAGAAATAGTCATGGGGTCTCGGCAATACCAGATTTTCCTTCAGACGTGGAGCTATCTTGATACCCGGCCACATCTTTTTCTCTGCCAGGGATGTTTTCAGATAAGTCTTGTCCAGCGACTGATCCAGGTATTTCGTCAGTAAAGACGCCAGTTTTTGATCTTCTCCCAGAAAAAGTATGACGGGCCCGGTCTTCCAGTGGGGAGTTTGCCCATGATATTGAAAGGTCAGCGATATCAGGCTTTTGTTTTCGCTGTGTGTCAGCGTTTTATGGATCAAAGTGACCGGTTCAATGCTGATATCTTGGGTGGTTCTGAACGTCATTGCTGGGTTATGTTGTAGGGTGGAAATTCTACTGCCTTTGGCGATGTGTGTGGCTTCAGTCATGCTGCCCGGTTGAATAGCTAACTGGATAACGCTGGTTGAAGGGATAGGGTGTAACGGTATCGGCCAGACCTTTCGTAAAAGAGGGTAAACCACTTCAGGGAAACCATCGTCAATTTTTTGCTGAAGACCCGCAGTCAGAAGCGCAAAACCTTCCAGTACCCGGAGAATATCCGGGTCACCAGACTCGGCGGTAAATGGAGCCAGGTGTGGATGCTCTTGTGCCGCGTGATGCATATCCTGCTTTATTTGAGAGAGTGCTTCTCGGTAGAAGTCTTCAAAATTTTTCATATTTACGCTTGTCTCTTTTGTATTCAAATATTAATGTTAATTTATGTTTCAATCTAATCAATATCAAGGTTGATATTTTAAAGATGTGTAAATATCACTTTAAAACAGTCAATAATGTAAATTTTATAGGTGTTTAAGTAACATGATGATTTAATTTATTTCAAAGAGTTTGATTTAGGGAGGTTTTCCTTAATTAAGTTGTGGCGCTATGATAGTCAGATGTCATAAGCTGAAATTAATATTTAACTCATAGTTAAGAGGGTAAAAGATGTTACGTTCCATTATTTTAGTTGGAGATTCGACTTCGCATGGCGGCAAGGTGCTGGCAGGTGATGGCGGTTTTGATGTGTCAGGGACGAAAGCGGCCCGGGTTGGGGATCCGGTATCCTGTCCAAAATGTGGTGGTAATCAAACCATCGTGGAAGGGACGACTGGCGTAGTCAGCTCTAATGGGCAAATGTATGCACTGGAGGGGATGAAAACCTCTTGTGGGGCGACATTGATTGCTTCGCAAAGTCTATTTCAGGCATAGGATGGCGGTAAAAGGTAATATTTTGCCTGAAATAGAGCGAGTTGGTTCAAATATGGATGCTCAGTTCTTCATTCTCTTTTTATAAACTACCCGGTTGGCGTGGTGGGTTTCGTCCTGACATATTGGTCGTCGCACTGCGGATATTCTGACCAATTATATCAATGCTAGCCTGAAATGGCGGGAATGGCAGAGTAATACCATGCTTGTGAAATTCTTGCAGAATAAGCTGGTGGATTTCATGGCGGACAGGCATCCGGTGCCCCATTTCAGCGGCATAAATACGTAATTCAAATATCTGAATGCCGTGCTGGAGATCAACCAGATACACTTCAGGCGCCGGGTTATCCAGGATCAGAGAGCTGCGTTTGGCCGCATTTAACAGGATTTGGGTGATTTTTTCGCTGTTATTCTCTGCCGGAGCAGGAATTGTCAGTACGACACGGGTGATGGTGTCTGACAATGACCAGTTAATAAACTGCTCAGTGATAAAGGCTTTGTTAGGAACAATAATTTCTTTCCGGTCCCAATCTGAAAGCGTCGTTGCCCGTGTATTGATCTTGGTGATGCTGCCAGTCAGATTGCGGATAGTGACGGTATCACCGATACGGATGGGTTTTTCAAACAGGATCATCAGGCCAGAAACGATGTTGGCGAAGATTTCTTGTAAGCCAAAACCAAGCCCAACCCCCAGTGCGGCAACAAGCCATTGCAGTTTTGACCATTCAATGCCAATCATCGAGAAACCTACCAGACCACCGATCAGCGTAATGGTGTATTTGGTTAGTGTGGTAATGGCAAAGCCGGTACCTGGGGCCAGTTCCAGATGCTGCAATAAGGCCAGCTCAAGCAGGGCAGGCAGGTTACGCACTAGCTGAGTTGTGATAATAATCACCAGTATGGCGATTAATACCGAGCCCATTGTGATCGGTTGAACTGTTTCTACATTGTTTATCGTTGTGGTGACATCCCACAGGCGGATATTTTCCAGGAATGAGAAAGCTGAATGGAGTTCTGACCAGAGCAAAATCAGTGAAACCAATGCAAACATGGTCAGAATTGAGCGTACCAATCCCAGGGATTGAGCACTGATTGCATCCAGGTCAATAATGGGTTCGTCAACTTCAATGGAACCTTCGATGCTGCTTGAACTCGTTGAGTCATCTTCGCCTTTGGCGCGTTGAGCCAGAATTTCCGCCCGCCGCTGTTTTGCCCGTTCAAAAGCAATTCGGCGCCGCTGAATCAGCATCCAGCGCCGGATAATATGGTAAATAACCAGCAGGAAGAACCAGATAGCAACGGAAGTCTCCAAACGTCCCAGTAATGCCTGTGATGTACTGAAATAGCCCAGTATGGAAGCCAGAGCTGCGATTATCGGCGCAGAGAGTAAAATCCACCAGAGAGCCGTATTGATAACGTTTTCACCGGAGCCATTTTTATCCAGATAGAGCGGGACTCTTGCCCGTTTCAGGCTGCTGGTAATCAAGCTTAAGGAGACGCACAGTATTAGGAAACAGAGCCTGCCAAGTGTGGAGGCAAATTCTCGATCACTGTAATGTTCGAAAGTGATTAATGCCATCACCAATGGCACGATGGCAAAGATAGAGAGTTGGTAGAATCGTAATGCGCGTTTGACTCGTTCTTCCGGCCAGCGAAAATGGGCGATGAATAGGCCATTTGGGTGCGCAAATGTCGCACTCAGCATAAAGATCCATAATACGGGAGTCGTCGCACTGACACCATAACCAATGGCGATCGCCATAGGATACTGCCAGGCGCTTTGCAGCCCATAGCCGATCGCAGACCAGAGCATTGGCAAAGGTAACGCAACAATGACCGACCAGAACACGGTACGCAAAGTAAGGGAGAAGTGATCATATGTTACTTTGCCGATGCGGTTACTCGCGCGTTCAAGAAATGCGTGATAGTGGCGGAGAGAACTGACGCTGAATATGACAAGAAATAGCGCGCCAAGCAGATATAGCAGTGTATCCTGAGTGGTCAGCATGACTATCAGGGCACCACTTAACTGAGAGAAAGTATCCAGTGATAATAAGCGGGTCAGATCCTGTACAACACTAATAGGGTAATCGAGAGAAACAGGATTAACATCTGCGACCCAGAACAGATAACGGTGGGTGGCTTCTTTTACTTCGGTCAGTGCATCGTTTAGCTGATTGGTAGAGACTTTTAGCTTGGTTAGTTCAAGAATCTCACTGTCATAACCAGATAATAGTGAGTTGAGTAATTCTTTGCGGGTACGAATCAGGGAATCGTAAATCCGTTCTTGTTCGGCCGTCAGTGCAACGTTGTTTGCTTGCGTTGGTTTTGTTTCTTTCTGTAACTGTTCCAGCATATCTTCGTATTTCAGCCGATCGACCCTGAATTTGACAATATTCCGGTCAAGTTGCTGAGGTTTAGACATGTCGGGCAAACGGGCAAGCTGAGTTCGAAGTGCTTCTCCAAGCGTCGTGGAGCTTCCAAGCCATTGGGCTTGTTCACGAATGGTACTCAATGCTTGCCGGACTTGAATAGTATCACTGGCGGCCTGGCGTTGCTTTGAGCCGATGGTATTCATTCGTTGCGCTTGCTGATTTAACTCCTGAGATAAATGACGGTTCAGTTGTAATTCATCAAGCAGAAATTTTGGTAGCTGACCACTCTGTTCTGCCAGCATTTCTGTATGTTCCAGAGCTAATTCTGCTTTTTGCTGGCGTTGTGCGTTAAGTTGGCTGCGGAGTTGTTGCAGCTCAAGATCAAGTCGCTGATAACGCTTTTTAAACAGATCAACTCGCATACGGGAAATTTCCTGCCGGTTATTGGCAGAAAGTTGAGCTATTTCCAGTTCATTCACTGTAGCTTTGTGAGCGTTTACTTCGGCTTGAGCTAAAGCAAATTGGGCTTCTCCTAACGGAGTGGATGGTGTTTCTGATGATTGAAGGCGAGAGGATGCTTCAGTCAGAAGGCGTCGTGCTTCTGATTGTTGTTGGGGTAATAATCCAAGGGAGTCGCTGATTTCCCGTCCTTTGTCCTGCTCTTGCTGTAATTGCCCACCTTGGTCCAGTAACCGACTGCTGATCTGAATGATCTGCTGCTCAAGATTTGCGATTGACTGGTTAGCAGGAATTTGGCGGGGAGTATCACTTTCAGCAAGTAACTTTTGACGAAGCTCTCTGATTATTTTTGGGAAATCATCAATGGTCGCCTGATATTTCTGTGTTCTGTCGTTGGCAGATTTAGTATCGGCAATCCAATTGAGCGCCCCTTGAAGCGCCTGAGCAACTTCTGCATCCTGCGGATTTTTACTGGATTCAATTTGTTTCAGTTCTTGTTTGAGCTGGTTTTCATCAAGTTGAGTAGCAGCAAAAACCGGACTAATAATGAGCAGGCTAAGCAATAAGCTGACAATCAGGCGCACGATAGAGGGCTCTCCTTGGAAGGGGATTAGCTTATGTTATCAGTAGGTTCTTCAGGCATAATCGCCTGGGCTAATAGTTCACCCATGCGGGTTGCTGAACCACTGCTTAAGTTCCCAGCTAGCTGCACCTGATTTGCTGCGAACAGGTTAATAACGGTAGAGCCCAGTTTGAAACGGCCCATTTCCTCACCTTTCTTCAAAGAGACAGCGCCAGTTGTACCGGCTTCAGGGTAAGCCCAGCGTTTGATAATACCTTCCCGTGGTGGCGTAATCGTTCCACACCAGGCCATTTCAATACTGCCGACGATAGTTGCACCAACCAGAATCTGTATCATTGGACCAAATTGAGTATCAAACAGGCAGATGACTCTTTCATTACGGGCGAACAGGTTTGGCACGTTGGCGGCAGTCAACGGATTGACAGAGAACAGATCGCCTGGGACATAGATCATCTCTTTCAGCAATCCGTCGCAGGGCATATGTACACGGTGATAATCCTTTGGTGATAAGTAAGTCGTTACAAACTGCCCATCACGGAATATCTCTGCCAACTGATAGTTGCCGGCTAGCAGAGCTTCAAGGGTGTAGTGGTGCCCTTTGGCCTGAAGTATCTGGTCTGTCCGGATATTACCTAATTGACTGATAATACCATCAGCAGGCAGCGCTAATTGATGTTCTTCGCTGACAACTGGGCGAACATCCTCTTTTAATGGGCGGATAAAGAATTCGTTGAATGTTGTATAGGCGGAAAACTCAGGTGCTTTCGCTTCATTCATATCCACTTTATAAACACGGGCAAACGCCTTAATTGCCAGTTGAGTCAGCCAGCCGGCCTTTTTATTTGCAAACCAGCCTGCCAGATTCGTAATTCCTTGTTTAGGCAATAAATAATGCAACCTGATTTTAATGTTATCCAGCACGTCAACCTCTTGGATGTTATTTTATCGGCAAATTAGATAAAAGGGGGCTATTGTACCTGTCCTTTTATTTAATGTCAGTTATACCCTTCATCTTTCAAGTTGCTGCTTTGTTGGCTGCGCTCACTTACCCCAGTCACATCGTTATCTATGCTCCTGGGGATGCGTTCACTTGCCGCCGCGCTGCAACTTGAAATCTATTGGGTATAGCTATCGTTATCTGTAAACGTCTTGCGTGGTTTAATTTGGTCCATGCTGTCGAGAATACGGTGATAATTTTCAAAGCGTTCTTCAGTTATTTTGCTATCTTCTACTGCTTTCCGTAACGCACATTCTGGATCATCCCGATGTTTACAATCGCGGAATTTACAGCTTCCCAGATAATCGCGGAATTCGACGAAACCCTGAGTTATCTGTTCTGGTGTTAAATGCCATAGGCCAAATTCTCGGACACCTGGAGAATCAATTACATCACCGCCATGTGGAAAATGATAAAGGCGGGATGCCGTGGTGGTGTGTTGACCTAAACCGGAAACTTCTGAAACTTGATTGACCAGAATTTTTTCTTCATCTTCCGGCAGGAGCGTGTTCAGTAAACTAGATTTACCCACTCCAGACTGACCGGCGAAGATACTGATTCTGCCTGCGAGTATTTTTAGTAATTCTTCCATACCTTCACCAGTATGGCTTGATAACTTTAATACTCTGTAACCAATATTATGGTATGTGGACATGACTTCATCGACCCATTCACGGCTTTCTTCGTCCAACAGGTCAATTTTATTCAGCACAATTAATGGCTCAATGCCCAGTGTTTCACAGGCAACAAGGTAGCGATCGATAATATTGAGTGAAAGTTCAGGGAGAATGGCTGACACAATAACTATCTGGTCAATGTTGGCGGCGATAGGTTTAATGCCATCATAGTAGTCAGGGCGTGTCAGTACAGAAGTCCGCTCGTGAACCGCTTCAACAATGCCATTGACTTTAACATCTGTTTGCGTTTGCAGCGAAGGACGCCATACCACCCGATCACCTGTGACTAATGAACGGATCGTTCTGCGAATATTACAACGTTGTATAGAACCGTCTGTTGCTTCTACATCAGCATGTTGGCCGAAACGGCTGATAACCAGCCCTTCCTGAGGTTCACCTAACTGGCTATCATCCATTTCAGGTTTATTATCCTGTTTTTTCAGTCTGCGCTGATGATTTGCCTGTACCCGCCGTTGCTGGCCTTTGGATAATTTATTCTTAGCCACCGAACCTCACTTGTTCCATATTTATCGCTGCTATTTTCTAAAAGCGCTATGATACACCATCCATCTTTACCTCCAAAGGGTACTCCCGCCGACATCAGGCGGGAGGGGAATTTGGACGGGCTTGAAAAGCCCGTAGAATCATCAGCCACGCTGATGTTGAATGTATTGTTTCACCACTTCCAGCGGTGCTCCACCGCATGAACCCGCAAAGTAGGAACGAGACCAGAGAACTGCCTTTCTGTATGCTCCGCGTAAGTCCAGAAACTCATTACGTCAGCGACGGGAAAGGCTGAATGTCGTGAACAATTAATTTTGTATTTTTGCATTGAAGTTAGCCGAAGGCACAGTAAAATAGAGAATAAACCGACTACACACTGAATGATAATGCTAATACTGAAAGCCTACAAGTTCAGACTAGAGCCAACTGAAGAACAGTCGCAGCGTTTGCGACAGTTATGCGGGTGTGCTCGTTTTGTCTGGGATCACGGACTTGAGGTAACAAAACACATTCTGGATTCTGGCGGAAAACTTCCCTCCGCGTTTGAACTAAACCGAATGCTCACGGGGTGGAAAAAAACACCGGAATACGCCTTCTTACAGGAAGCTTACACCGATAACCTTCAACAAAAACTTAAAGACTTACATGGGGCATGGAGGCGTTGCTTCGATAAAACACTGGCAGCGAAAGCGCCTGTATGGAAACGAAAAAATGACGGCAGGGATTCAATCCGGTTCGTCAATTTTGAAAAATATTGTCTCCTTGAAAATCGCAGAGTCAGGCTGCCTTCTGGGCTCGGATGGATAAAGTTCCGGCAATCGCAGGAGGTGAACGGCAAAATCAAAAATGCCACGATCAGCCAGTCAGCGGGTAAGTGGTATGTGTCGTTTCAAGTCGAGATAGAAGCCTCTGAGCCACACCACGAATCAACAACAATGGTTGGTCTGGATGCCGGGATATCGAAACTGGCGACGCTCTCAGACGGTACGATATACGAACCCGTCAACAGTTTTAAAACCCGCCAGCGCAAGCTGGCGAAGCGCCAGAGACAGTTAAGCCGCAAAGTTAAGTTCAGCGCCAACTGGCAGAAACAGAAGCGAAAAATTCAGCGTCTGCATTCGCACATCGCCAATATCCGGCGCGATTACCTTCATAAGACCACCACGAAAATAAGCAAAAACCACGCGATGATCGTGATTGAAGATTTGAAGGTCAGTAACATGTCGAAGTCAGCGAAAGGCACAGCAGAACAGCCCGGAAGGAACGTTCGGGCTAAATCAGGCTTAAATCGCGCGATACGGGATCAGGGCTGGTATGAAATGCGCCGTCAGCTAGAATATAAGCAGCTCTGGCGCGGCGGTCAGGTACTGGCAGTCCTCCGGCATACACCAGCCAGCGGTGCGCATGTTGCGGTCATACAGCAAAAGAGAACCGCTTGTCACAGAGTAAATTCGTGTGCCAGGTGTGTGGATATACCGCGAACGCAGATGTAAACGGCGCTCGTAACATGTTAGCGGCAGGACATGCCGTGCTTGCCTGTGGAGGGACGGAGCAATCAGGCCGCCCGTTGAAGCAGGAACCAGACGCAGAGCGATCAGCCGTCGCCCACTAACGGGGATCCCCCTCTTGAGTCACGAAGTGCGAAAGTGGGGGAGGATGTCAATAATAAGAACTATCTCTCCAACCTAGGATATAACATGTCAAAAAGTGAGCACAATCTTATCTGGATAGATCTGGAAATGACGGGTTTAGATCCAGAGCGGGATCGCATTATTGAAATTGCGACAATTGTTACTGATGCAAATTTGAATATTCTGGCTGAAGGGCCGGTCATTGCGATTTATCAGTCTGATGTGCAACTTGCTCTGATGGATGAATGGAATGTGCGTATCCATACTGGTAGTGGGTTGGTTGAACGTGTTAAAGCAAGCAAAATAGATGATCGTGCGGCAGAGAAGGCGACGATTGAATTTTTGGAAGAGTGGGTTCCCGTGGGGGCTTCACCTATTTGCGGTAATAGTGTTGGTCAGGATCGGCGTTTCTTATTCCGTTATATGCCGGAGCTGGAAGCCTATTTTCACTACCGTTATCTGGATGTCAGTACATTGAAAGAATTAGCCCGTCGCTGGAAACCGGAAATCCTGGCGGGATTAAAAAAGCAGAATACTCATCAGGCACTGGATGATATCCGCGAATCAGTGGCTGAATTAGCTTATTATCGGGAACATTTTATTCAATCGGAATAAGAAAGTTTTATTTTGTCTTCTGCTGGCTATGATAACGCAAGCTCAGTGTGACGATTATTAATCCCCGTTGGTGTTTATTAAATCACCATTTGACCGAAAAATTTGTTTTTTTGCGTTGAAGGGGCTTGCGAGCGCAACGATTTTTCGTATAATGCGCTCCCCGTACCGATGAAGAATTTTATCAGGTATGGCATACTGAAAGATATGCGGGAATAGCTCAGTTGGTAGAGCACGACCTTGCCAAGGTCGGGGTCGCGAGTTCGAGTCTCGTTTCCCGCTCCAAATTTCGATTTGTAATCAGTATGTTATTTCAGGCTATCATTAGTCAATCAGTGACGCGGGAATAGCTCAGTTGGTAGAGCACAACCTTGCCAAGGTTGGGGTCGCGAGTTCGAGTCTCGTTTCCCGCTCCAAAGTTTTAAGTCGGTTATGTTGTTTCAGGCTATCATTAGTCAGTCAGTAATGCGGGAATAGCTCAGTTGGTAGAGCACGACCTTGCCAAGGTCGGGGTCGCGAGTTCGAGTCTCGTTTCCCGCTCCAATCCTTATTTTCATGTCGATAATCCAGAAGTGTTTTTTCCTTTATCAATCCTATTTTCACGCAATAGAACCCGTTGCATGATGTTGTAAACATCGTCTGAGTTATTGATAAACTTTTTATCTTTACTTGTGAATTTAAAGGTAATTGAATGCTATTAACACCTACCGGGAAAATCTAACCATTCAGCAACCGGCGTATAAGTAGGGTTTGCATATCCCGCCGACCATCGGCAATCACAAAAATCACCACCTGTTGACCTATGAGCTGATAAATGATCCGGTATAATACCTTCAATGATACTGATGGTTATGTTGCCTGAGAGCATTTATTGGCGTGACTTTCCGTTAAACCTGAAACCATTAGGTTTCAGGTCGGGTTGCTCAATACTGATAGTCGACGATGATCGTATTGTAGTGAGACGGATAAACAGGGTAACTGCCACCGCTCAAAATCCCACTAATTCTAAAGGAACCTTTGGCATCCTGGCCGCTAAAGGCATTTGTGGAACCATTGAGGCTGCCGGAGACATCCAGGCATTGCGATGGGTTGGAGGAATATCTTGGGGTGTAACAAACGTTGAAAGTCTGAGTTGTTGCACCATTGGCATACAAGCCGATATTCCAGGATACTGTTGTGATAGTTGCCCTTGTCGGTACCGAAGTCGGTGTGCTAAAGAAGTTTGAGTTGGTGAAGCCTCCAGCGTAAACGTTTGGAGCACGAATTGTTTGTGACCAACTGCTGGTAGCGGCAAAAGACATTTGAGCTGCGGTGAATGCTAGAAAACCTACTGCAATTTTGGTGAATCTTTTCATTTTTCGATCCTCATTGCTAGTTAGTTGTCTGATCGTTATCTGCATGCAACAACTGTGCGAAGTCCGATATGATCGGTGCACATGGAAATTGCTTGCTTATTGATTCCTATTGTTTATCCAGATCCTCCTTGAACAAACAAAAAGGATCTCATCGTAATAGACAGTAGATCAAGTGAAAGCCTTAACTGAATGTTTAAATTGTGCGCCGACTCTACAGCTAATGTATGATGTTTGTCCGTTAAGAGTTATTGCTTGGTTATAGGCTCTCTGTCTTTCTTTGGCACAGGACACGTAGGAAGAGGAAAGGCATGATCCTTTAACTCCGAAAGTTTTTTCAACTTCTGCTTGCCAAACTTTTGAGGGTGGTACATAATGCACTCCTTTCAACGATGATCTATTTAAAAATCTCTGTTGAATCAATAAGTTAAGTGGGATTCAAGCGGTTTGCTTCCCTCTCCAAGTTTCTTCCCCAATGATAATACTCGCTTATTTTGATTCGATTTTTGGGCTATAGGGTTCGGTGCTGATTTCTATTTTTTATCCACAGAATAGAAAGTGATTTCCTGTTAAATAAGTACGACACCTTAAAATTACCACACAGACTTATCCACAGGCTGTTTCTTTCAGATTTTCCTGATCTTACATTTTATAAAATTAATGTTTCTTCTGTAAGTTATTGATAGTTTTTCGGAATAGTCCTTTATTAAGAAATACCATACTGATCACTTGCGCTTTTTTTGAGCATTGATCAGCAAGGGATTTTTATTTTATTCACAGGAAAATTATTTGAATTTTTTTATACACTGCCGGGATGGCTAATAATTAAGCATCTCTGGGTAAGCCTTTGGTTATCGCTCGGATAAGCCGTTTTTGTTGAGAAGTTTGTACATTGACAGTATTGGTTGCCCGGCGAGTCATTTGTTGGTCAATAGCCCAATGAATATGCTCATTAAGCATTGTGTTTAATCCTAGTTTCTGTTGCAGAGATAGAACGATGTTGTCTTGATATGGCGCGTTTCCCAAGGCAACCGCAATATTGCGTAACCAGCGTAAATGCCCGATACGGCGAATTGCAGAACCTTCTGTTATTCGCAGGAATTTTTCTTCACTCCAATTGAATAAATCTAATAATTCCGGCGTATGTAATGTTGCCCGGGGGCTGAAATCACCTTCATCTGTTAGTTGGGAAAAGCGGTTCCACGGACAAATAATCTGGCAGTCATCACAACCATAAATGCGGTTTCCCATCAGTGGGCGAAACTCTTCAGGAATAACACCTTCCAATTCAATAGTGAGATAAGAAATGCAACGGCGAGCATCAATGGTATAAGGAGCGATAATTGCACCTGTTGGGCAGGTTGTTATACAGGCCACACAGCGGCCACATTGTTCTTCTTGTAGCGTGTCTACAGGTAGGGGAAGATTTATCAGTAGTTCACCAAGAAAGAACCATGAGCCGGCTTCTCTATTAAGAATAAGCGAGTGTTTACCAACCCAGCCTAATCCGGCCTTAGCAGCGAGTGGGCGTTCCATTATTGGTGCAGAATCAACAAAAGGCCGGAAATTAAGGATGCCTTGATATTCGAAGTCATGGCAATAGTCTTGAATTTGTTCACCCAGTTTCTTCAGACGTTGGCGCAGTAGTTTGTGATAATCTCTTCCCAAAGCGTAACGGCTTATATAACCGAGTGCAGAATCACTGAGTGTGCTGGCAAAAGAGGCTTTGGCAGGGAGATAATTCATTCTTACACTAATGACGCGCAATGTTCCTGGCAGCAGCTCATTTGGGCGGGCACGCATCATACCGTGGCGTTTCATCCATGCCATTTCACCGTGATATTGTTTATCCAGCCATTCTTGGAGTTTCGGCTCTTCTGCTGATAAATCAATATCACAAATGCCAACTTGCTGGAAACCAAGAGAGTGGCCCCATTGTTTGATGTTTGTGACCAGGAGATTGAGATCGAGAGAAGTTGCCATGGTGGAAATTAGTTTATGCTGCAAGGAACCGCAGTATAGCATAATCTGTTGCAGGCCAAAAATAGTGAGTTCAGCGGTGAAACTGAGTAGAAGATGTTAAATGTTGATAATAGAGTTGTGTTAGGGTTATTGTTTTAGCTGACGAATTAATAAAACAGCAGATATTATTCGATGAAAGAACTTGTTTTATCACTTCAAGATGAAGAAGCGACGGTTTCCCTTGGAGGTGCGGTTGCGGCTGCCTGTAATCATGGCAGTGTAATTTATTTATATGGTGATTTAGGCGCCGGTAAGACGACATTCAGCCGTGGTTTTTTACAGTCCCTGGGCCATCAAGGGCATGTAAAAAGCCCAACCTACACTTTGGTTGAACCTTACGCTTTAACACCGAGGCCGGTTTACCATTTTGATCTTTACCGGTTGGCTGATCCGGAAGAGCTGGAGTTTATGGGAATTCGTGATTATTTCCATCAGGATGCTATTTGTCTGGTGGAATGGCCTCAGCAAGGAGAAGGTGTATTGCCGGATGCGGATATTAAATTACATTTGAGTTACCAGCCCGAAGGGCGACAGGCACATTTTATTGCTTTGTCTGAATATGGCGAGAGTCTGTTAGATAATTTGAAATATTTATGAGGGATCACCCGACCATGATGCACCCTTTAGTTGCAAAAATGATAAAGAAATGGCAAATCAGTTTTATGATAATTTGCTGGCTGTTTATCATGATGAGCAGTTTAGTGGTGGTAACAGCGACAGCGGCGACTTTATCCAATATCCACGTGAGTAATAGTGTCAGTGAATCCAAAGTGACGATGGTTTTTTCAGGTAGTCGCCCTGATTACAGCTTTTTCCCATTGCATTCACCGGAACGTTTAGTGGTGGATATTCACCAGTCAGGAAATATTATTGGCTTGCCAATGAATTTGCCGGGACTGGATTTAGTGAAGAAAATTCGCGCCAGTCAGGCACCTGATGCACAAAAAAAACGTATTGTGTTTGAACTAAATAAAAAAGTTAAAGTCAACTCTATAGTGCAGCAGTCGGGTAGTGAATATCGGGTTATTTTTACCTTGCGGGCTTCTGGTGCTTCTGTCAGTAATCCTGTTTTCAGAGAAAGTTCACAAGGGGCAGCCAGTAAATCAGCCATTACTGATAATAAACCGGCGGCGACAAAAAAGGCGACGCCACAAATGACTTCCAAGGGGAGTCAGAGGGTTGTTGTTGCGATTGATGCGGGACATGGTGGACAAGACCCCGGCGCGATTGGGCAACATGGACTGAAAGAGAAGAATGTCACTATTAGTGTTGCACGTAAATTGGAAGCGCTATTGCGCAATGATCCTATGTTCAAACCCGTTTTGACCCGTAGCGGAGACTATTTTATTTCTGTTGCAGGTCGTTCTGAGGTTGCGCGTAAGCATAGCGCGAATATGCTGGTTTCTATTCATGCTGACGCTGCGCCCAATCGCAGTGCGCGTGGTGCTTCTGTCTGGGTACTGTCAAACAAGCGAGCAAACAGCGAATTGGGTAATTGGCTTGAGCAGCATGAGAAACAGTCTGAATTACTGGGCGGTGCAGGCGATGCATTGGCAAATGGTGCAGATCCTTATCTAAGCCAGGCGGTACTGGATTTACAATTCGGTCACTCTCAACGGGTGGGTTATAACGTTGCAGTACAGGTTTTGAGTGAGTTGCGCAAAGTTGGTTCATTACATAAACGTTCGCCAGAACATGCCAGTTTGGGTGTGCTACGCTCACCGGATATCCCTTCAATTTTGGTAGAAACTGGATTTATCAGTAACTCAGCTGAAGAAGCATTGCTTGATTCCAGTGATTTTCAGGATAAGCTGGCAAGCGCTATCCATCAAGGATTGCGCAACTATTTTCTGGCGCATCCATTACAGGCTGCACCTAAAGCAGCCAGGAAGTAAGGGTTAAATATGGCGATCAAGATTTTACCTCCTCAATTGGCAAACCAAATTGCTGCTGGCGAAGTAGTAGAACGTCCTGCATCAGTAGTCAAGGAGTTGATGGAGAATAGTCTTGATGCTGGAGCCAGCCGCATTGATATTGAAATTGAACGCGGTGGAGTAAAACTTATCCGTGTCCGTGATAATGGTTGTGGAATCAATCATCAGGATCTTGCTTTGGCACTGGCTCGTCATGCCACCAGTAAGATTGCCACACTGGATGATCTGGAAGCGATTATCAGTATGGGATTCCGCGGAGAGGCGCTGGCCAGTATCAGCTCAGTTTCGCGTCTGACATTGACTTCCCGTACTGAAGGGCAGAATGAAGCCTGGCAAGCATACGCTGAAGGACGGGATATGGAAGTCACCGTGAAGCCGGCTGCTCATCCGGTAGGTAGTACGGTTGAAGTGTTGGATCTGTTTTATAACACACCCGCGCGGCGTAAATTTCTGCGAACAGAAAAAACGGAATTTGGTCATATTGATGAAGTTGTCAGGCGTATTGCGCTAGCGCGTCTGGATGTATCAATCAATTTGCATCATAACGGCAAGTTGGTTCGCCAGTACCGGCCGGCAAAAGAGGAATCACAGTATGAACGACGTTTGGCTTCTATTTGTGGTACCGCTTTTATGCAGCAGGCGCTTGCTCTTTCCTGGCAGCATGGGGATTTATCCATCAAGGGATGGGTTGCTGATCCGATGAATGCGACGGCGAGTGGAGATATTCAATATTGCTATGTTAACGGACGTATGATGCGTGATCGCTTAATCAATCATGCTATCCGTCAGGCTTATCAAGATTTGATCAAGGGAGAACAGCAGCCGGCTTTTGTTTTGTATCTGGCAGTTGATCCGCATCAGGTGGATGTTAATGTACATCCGGCGAAGCATGAAGTTCGCTTCCATCAGGCTCGTCTGGTACACGATTTTATCTATCAGGGGGTCACTGCCGTATTAAAACAGCGCGGAAGCGGCGTTGAGCTGGATATGGCATGTTGTGAACCTGCGCCGGTCTGGGAGCCGGAAAACCGCCCATCAGCAGGAGAAAATCATTTTTCCCGGCAAAATAACACCGCATCTGCGGCAACTTCATCACCAAAAGAGGTTTTGTCAGGCAAGAGTAGTACGGGTTTTTCCCGCAGTGGTGAAAACCGTCAGTATCATGGAGACAATTATCAAAAACCTCAAGGTGAGCTGTATCAGAAGCTGATGCAATCTGTGCCGGAACCCGAAGAGAAAAGAGAGCTGTTCCCGGCAAGAATCGCTCCTGTTATGGCGGCAAAAGTGACGCCTGTTCCTGTTCAGGTTAAAAATAACAGTCATAGTTTTGGTAAAGTGTTGAGCATATATCCGCCATGTTACGCTCTGATTGAATCTCCGTTAGGTATTGGGCTGTTATCTTTGCCGGTCGCTGAGCGCTGGTTAAAACAAGTACAGTTGACACCAACGGAGCAAGGACTAAAACCACAACCACTTTTGATCCCGCTGAAACTGGCTCTCAGTAAGGAAGAAGCTAGTGCTTTAAATCGTTATAGTGACTTATTAGGCTCTTTTGGTATCGAAGCGTCTGTATCTCATGGAAAAGCAACACTACGTGCTGTATCGTTACCATTGCGCCAGCAAAATTTGCCCAAATTAATTCCTGAATTGTTAAACTATTTGGCTCAGCAGCCATCAATATCGGCAGAACAGATTGTAACTTGGCTTGCTCGTCATATTGGCAGTGAGCATGAAACGTGGAATGTTGCTCAGGCAATACAGTTATTGGCTGATGTTGAGCGGCTTTGCCCACAACTGGTAAAATCTCCACCAGATGGGCTATTACAATTAATTGATTTACAAGCAGTGGTGGCATTCCTTACTCATGAGTGATCAGAAAACTCAACATCTGCCAGCGGCAATCTTTGTTATGGGGCCGACGGCCTCAGGCAAAACCGCCTTATCTATCGCTTTGCGCCAGCATCTTCCTGTGGAACTGATAAGCGTTGATTCTGCGCTGATTTATCGTGGAATGAATATTGGTACAGCTAAACCAACAACAGAAGAGCAAGCGTTGGCGCCTCATCGTTTGATCGATATTCTTGACCCTTCTCAGCCTTATTCTGCGGCTGATTTCCGTCAGGATGCGTTAAGGGAAATGGCGGAAATTACCGCTTCTGGGCGTATTCCTCTGTTAGTTGGCGGAACTATGCTCTATTTCAAGGCATTACTTGAAGGTTTATCCCCTTTGCCTTCTGCTGATCCGGTTATTCGGGCGCAAATAGAGCAGCAGGCAGCAGAGCAAGGATGGAATGCATTGCATCAGCAGCTACAGAAGGTTGACCCTGTGGCGGCGTTAAGAATTCATCCCAATGATCCACAGAGGCTTTCCCGGGCACTGGAAGTTTTTTTGATTTCAGGTAAAACTCTCACTGAGCTGACGAGATTGTCAGGAGAAGTGCTTCCTTACCGTGTCCATCAATTTGCTATTGCGCCGGCAAAGCGTGAGATCCTTCATCAACGTATTGAAGCGCGTTTTCATCAAATGCTTGAATCAGGATTTGAAGAAGAAGTTAAAGCACTTTATGCTCGTAATGATTTGCATGTGGATTTACCTTCTATTCGTTGCGTTGGTTATCGTCAGATGTGGTCCTATCTTTCCGGCGAGATTAACTACGATGAAATGGTTTATCGCGGTATTTGTGCAACACGCCAATTGGCAAAGCGTCAAATAACTTGGCTCAGAGGTTGGGAGTCGGTTCATTGGTTGGAGAGTTCTCAACCTGAACAGGCTTTAAGCACAGTTATGCAGGTTGTTAGTGCATAGGTTTATTGATTGTGTACAATTGATGAGTACCAAAGCGCAATTTTTGAGTAGTTCATTTTTTCGAACCTCCAGGTTCTTAGTTAAAAACAACAAAATAAGGAAAATATAGAATGGCTAAGGGGCAATCTTTGCAAGATCCGTTCCTGAACGCGTTACGGCGTGAAAGGGTCCCGGTTTCTATTTATTTGGTCAACGGCATCAAATTGCAGGGTCAGATTGAATCTTTTGACCAGTTTGTCATTTTACTGAAAAATACGGTTAGCCAGATGGTTTATAAACACGCTATCTCGACTGTCGTACCTTCCCGCCCAGTTTCTCATCACAGTAGCAATACGGGTGTAGGGGCAAGTGTAGGTAATTACCACTCTGGTGGAGCTTCCGCTCCGGCAGCACAACAGGAAAGTGATGGCGCTGAATAAGCTTGAGAACGGTAACAAAATGAAGAAAAACATAGGTAGGGAGACTTTACCTATGTTTTTTCCTATAGTTTTTTACTCAGCCTGAGAGGTCTTACCTTTGTTTGAGCGTTATGAAGGCGGTGAACGAGCCGTTGTGGTGCACATTTTCTTCTCGCAGGATAAAGACACAGACAATCTCAGTGAGTTTGAATCACTGGTAACTTCTGCTGGTGTGGTTCCTGTTCAAATTGTCACAGGGAGCAGAAAAGCACCTCATCCGAAATATTTTGTCGGAGAAGGTAAGGCTGAGGAGGTTGCTGAGGCTGTACAGGCTAGTGGTGCTGATGTTGTGCTGTTTAATCATACTCTTAGCCCTGCGCAAGAGCGTAACCTTGAACGGCTCTGTCAGTGTCGGGTGATTGATCGCACTGGTGTGATTCTGGATATTTTTGCTCAACGGGCACGGACTCACGAAGGGAAGTTGCAGGTGGAGCTGGCGCAGTTACGCCATCTTTCTACCCGTCTTGTCCGGGGATGGACTCACCTTGAACGTCAAAAAGGTGGGATTGGTCTAAGGGGGCCGGGGGAAACTCAGCTTGAGACAGATCGGCGTTTACTGCGGGATAAGATCCGTCAGATTCTGAACCGCCTTAGTCGGGTTGAGAAGCAGCGTGAACAGGGACGTCAGGCGCGGAATAAGGCGGATATACCGACGATTTCTCTGGTGGGATATACCAACGCTGGGAAATCAAGCTTATTTAACCGTATGACGTCCGCTGAGGTTTACACGGCTGATCAGCTGTTTGCAACACTGGATCCAACGTTGCGGCGGATTGGAGTTGATGATGTTGGCACGGCAGTGTTGGCTGATACTGTTGGTTTTATCCGTCATTTGCCTCATGATCTGGTTGCGGCATTTAAAGCGACATTGCAGGAAACCCGGCAGGCAACACTATTGCTGCATGTTGTTGATGCTGCGGATAGTCGCCTGGACGAAAATATTACCGCGGTTGACAGTGTACTGGAAGAAATTGAAGCTCATGAAATTCCGGTACTGCTGGTGATGAATAAGATTGATATGCTGGAGGACTTCACCCCGCGTATTGATCGCAACGAAGATAACTTACCGGTCAGAGTTTGGTTGTCGGCGCAAACCGGTGAAGGTATCCCGTTGTTGTTACAAGCGTTAACGGAGCGCCTTTCGGGTGAAATCGCACACTACGAATTGCGCTTGCCGCCAGAAGCGGGTCGTTTACGCAGCCGCTTCTATCAACTTCAGGCAATAGAGAAAGAGTGGATAGAAGAGGACGGCAAAGTTGGTATTGAAGTGAGAATGCCGATTGTTGACTGGCGCCGTCTGTGCAAACAAGAACAGGATTTGTTTGATTATATCGTCTGATGTGCTTGTCAGATGAATATCTGAAAACTTGTGTGATTGAGAGTTGATTTGTTTACAAGCAGCTCTTGGCCTGAAAAACCAATCATAAAAGAATGGAGCGAAAACATGGCGTGGAATCAGCCCGGAAACAACGGACAAGACCGCGACCCGTGGGGGAGCAGCAATAATAATAGCGGCAACTCCGGCGGGAACAAAGGTAGTCGAAACCGTGGGGCATCTGATCTCGACGATCTGTTCCGTAAGCTGAGCAGTAAACTCGGTGGTTTCGGTAGGAATAAGGGCGGTAATGGCTCTGATCAGGGGGCAAAATTTGGCGGGCGTATTGTTAGCCTTGCTGTTGTTGCGGTCGTCGTGATCTGGGCCGCCAGTGGTTTCTATACGATTAAAGAAACAGAACGTGGTGTTGTTACCCGTTTGGGTAAATTGAGCCATATCGTGCAGCCAGGTCTGAACTGGAAACCAACGTTCATTGATGAAGTGGTTCCGGTCAACGTGGAATCTGTTCGTGAACTGGCGGCATCCGGTGTGATGCTGACTTCCGATGAAAACGTTGTTCGCGTGGAAATGAACGTTCAGTACCGTGTGACGAATCCAGCCGCTTATCTCTACAGCGTAACAAGCCCTGATAACAGCCTGCGTCAGGCAACTGACAGCGCGGTTCGCGGTGTTATCGGCAAATACACTATGGATAAAATCTTGACTGAAGGCCGTACTATTGTACGTAGCGATACCCAGAAGGTACTGGAAGAAACGATTCGTCCATACAAAATGGGTATTACTTTGCTGGATGTTAACTTCCAGACTGCCCGTCCACCGGAAGAAGTAAAAGCGTCATTTGACGATGCGATTGCTGCTCGGGAAAATGAACAGCAGTACATTCGTGAGGCGGAAGCTTACGCTAATGAAGTTCAACCGCGTGCAAATGGTCAGGCTCAACGATTAATCGAAGATGCTAAGGCTTATAAAGCGCGTGTGGTATTGGAAGCGCAGGGTGAAGTGGCGAGTTTTGCCAAGATGCTGCCTGAATATAAAGCAGCACCGGAAATTACCCGTGAGCGTCTGTATATTGAAACTATGGAAAAAGTACTGAGTAATACCCGCAAAGTTATTGCTAATGAGAACAGTAATAACCTGATGGTCCTGCCATTGGAGCAAATGTTCCGTAGCGATGCAGCCAGTGGTAAAACAGCCGTGGAAAGTCAGCTTGGTAATACAACTGTTTCTAGTTCGCGCATTACTCGCCCGACAGCACCCTTAAGTTCAAACCGGACAGTAGATTACAACCGTACTGATAATCTGCGTAACGATACTGTCAGAGTAGGGAGACAATAATCATGCGTAAGTCATTCCTCGTTATTATTGTTGCTGTATTGGTGGTTTTGTATACTTCAGTGTTTGTTGTGCATGAAGGACAGCGCGGTATTGTTCTGCGTTTCAGTAAGGTTGCCCGTGACGCGGAAAATAAACCGATTGTTTATGCACCGGGTTTGCACTTTAAAGTGCCATTCATTGAAACAGTGAAAACACTTGATGCTCGTATCCAGACTATGGATATTCAGGCGGACCGTTTCCTGACCAGTGAAAACAAAGACCTGATTGTCGATTCTTACCTGAAATGGCGCATTATCGACTTCAGCCGTTACTATCTGGCTACCGGTAATGGTGATATTTCTCAGGCTGAAGTGCTGTTGAAACGTAAGTTCAGTGACCGTTTGCGTTCTGAGATTGGTCGTCTGGATGTTCGCGGCATTGTGACTGATTCCCGTGGTAAGCTGACTACCGATGTTCGTGACGCCCTGAACAAAGGTACGACTGACGGTGAAGCGGTGGCTACCAGTGAAGCCGATGATGCGATTGCCTCAGCGGCGGCTCGTGTAGCGAAAGAAACTGCGGGTAAACAACTGGCTATTAACCCGAACAGTATGGCTGCTCTGGGGATTGAGGTTGTTGATGTGCGTATCAAACAGATTAACCTGCCATTGGAAGTTTCAGAAGCTATCTTCCAGCGTATGCGTGCAGAACGTGAAGCGGTAGCCCGTCGTCATCGTTCTCAGGGTCAGGAAGAAGCAGAGAAATTGCGCGCAACATCGGATAAACAAGTGACTGAAACATTGGCAAGAGCGGAGCGTGAAGCCCGTACCTTGCGTGGTTCCGGTGATGCAGAAGCCGCTAAACTGTTTGCTGATGCATTCAGCAAAGATCCTGACTTCTATGCCTTTATCCGTAGCTTACGTGCTTACGAGAAAAGCTTCAGTGAAGATGGGAAAGATGTTCTGGTGTTAAGCCCGGATACTGATTTCTTCCGTTATATGAAAGCACCTGAAAAACGTGCAGTTCAGCATTGATAGATGTTTGAATATCTAAGTAAGGCCCGCATCAGGCGGGCCTTGTCGTGTCAGGTGGTCAACAAAAATAACAGATGTGATAAAAATTACTGAAAGGTGTGGAATGAGATGATAGAATCCATTTTTAAGCAACCGAGTGAATTTTGAAATGGGTAAGAACGTTGTCGTATTGGGCACCCAATGGGGTGACGAGGGCAAGGGCAAGATCGTCGACTTGCTGACTGAACGAGCTAAGTATGTTGTTCGTTATCAAGGGGGCCATAATGCTGGTCATACACTGGTTATCAACGGTGAAAAAACCGTTCTCCACTTAATCCCATCGGGGATCCTGCGTGAAAATGTTATCAGCATCATCGCAAACGGAGTCGTATTAGCACCTGACGCGCTGATGAAAGAGATGAACGCATTAGAATCCCGGGGTGTTCCTGTCCGCGAGCGTTTGCTCATTTCAGAAGCTTGTCCGCTTATTCTTCCGTACCATGTTGCGTTAGATAATGCCCGTGAAAAAGCACTTGGCGCAAAAGCAATTGGTACAACCGGCCGCGGTATCGGCCCTGCGTATGAAGACAAAGTTGCACGTCGTGGTCTGCGCGTTGGTGATTTGTTTGATAAAGAAGTATTTGCGGCCAAGCTGAAAGAAATTATCGAATATCATAACTTCCAACTGGTTAACTATTACCAGGAGCCGGCGGTTGATTACCAGAAAACTCTGGACGAAATCATGGCTGTTGCCGATATTCTGACGGGTATGGTTGTTGACGTTTCTGACTTGTTGTATAAAGCAACTCAGAAAGGTGAGCTGGTTATGTTCGAAGGCGCACAAGGCACGCTGTTGGATATCGACCACGGTACCTATCCATACGTGACCTCTTCCAACACCACGGCGGGTGGCGTTGCAACAGGTTCCGGTTTAGGTCCACGCTATGTTGATTATGTTTTGGGGATTATCAAGGCTTACTCCACTCGTGTTGGTGCTGGCCCATTCCCAACTGAATTGTTTGATGAAACTGGCAATTACCTGCGTGAAAAAGGCCAGGAGTTCGGGGCGACTACGGGGCGTAGCCGTCGTACTGGCTGGCTGGATATCATTGCTATCCGCCGTGCAGTACAAATCAACTCACTGTCTGGTTTCTGTATGACCAAACTGGACGTACTGGATGGTTTGAAAGAAGTAAAAATTTGTGTTGGTTACCGGATGCCTGATGGTCGCGTGGTTGAGACAACACCTCTGGCTGCGGATGACTGGGAAGGTATTGAACCTGTTTATGAGATTATGCCTGGCTGGGACGAAAGTACTTTTGGTGTGAAAGAGCACAGCAAATTGCCTCAGGCGGCACTGAATTATATCAAACGTGTAGAAGAGCTGACCGGCGTTCCGGTTGATATTATTTCTACAGGCCCGGATCGTTCAGAAACTATGATTCTGCGTGATCCGTTTGATGCTTGATTGTGTCACATAATCAGGTAAAGCCGGGCTTTTCAGCCCGGTTTTTTGCTATCTATTATGGTCTTTTTTGCTAACTACCAGATGATTAACATGATTTCGGCCAATTCAAGGTATATAAATTGAACAAATACTTATTTTTTTAATTTGTTCTCGGATATATTAGCTTATATCTCATTATCCAGAGGTTGATGTGCAGTTAACGAGTTTTACAGATTATGGCTTGCGCGCGCTAATTTATATGGCTGCTTTACCGCAAAACCGGATGACCAGTATTTCTGAAGTCACTCGTGTTTATGGTGTTTCTCGTAACCACATGGTAAAAATTATTAACCAGTTGAGCCACTTAGGATTAGTGGATGCTGTTCGTGGTAAAAACGGCGGCATTCGTCTGGGTAAGCCGGCAAAGGATATTAGAATTGGTGATGTCGTTCGTGCTCTCGAACCATTATCATTGGTTAATTGTAGTCAGGAATCTTGCCATATTACCTCTGCATGTCGCCTGAAAGTGGTATTAAATCAGGCAATAGAAACATTTTTGAATGAACTGGATAAGCATACTTTAGCTGATATGGTTGAAGATAATATCCCCCTTTATAAGCTGCTTCTGACCGAATGAAGAAATGGCGCAAACAGCCTGCTGATGACAACGGAGGAACCGCCATGTCACAAGATCCTTTTTTGGAACGTGAAGCAGAAAAATACGAATCTCCTATTCCAAGCCGCGAATACATCTTAGACATTATTTCCAAACACACTGCACCGGTAAGTCGCCAGGAACTGGCACAAGAGCTGAATCTGACTAACGATGAGGAGCTTGAAGCGTTACGTCGTCGTTTACGGGCTATGGAACGTGATGGTCAACTGGTTTTCACGCGCCGTCAATGTTACGCCTTGCCGGAAAAACTGGATTTATTGAAAGGCACAGTCATCGGTCACAGGGATGGTTATGGTTTCCTGCGGGTAGAAGGCCGTAAAGACGATTTTTATCTCTCTGCCGAGCAGTTAAAAATGGCTATTCATGGTGATGTCGTACTGGCACAGCCACTACCTTCTGATCGCAAAGGGCGTAGTGAAGCGCGTATTGTCCGTGTGTTGGTACCCAAGACCAGCCAGATTGTTGGCCGCTATTTTATTGACTCCGGTATGGGTTTTGTTGTGCCGGATGATAGTCGTTTGAGCTTTGATATCCTGATCCCGAAAGATGAAAATAGTGGCGCCCGCATGGGGAACGTCGTTGTCGTTGAGTTGACGACACGTCCAGCGCGCCGTACAAAAGCTGTTGGTAAAATAGTTGAAGTGCTGGGTGAAAAGATGGGAACGAACATGGCCGTGGAAATTGCCCTGCGTACTCATGAAATTCCGCACAGTTGGCCGCCGCAGGTGGAAAACCAAGTGGCTTCCCTGAATGAGCAGGTACCGGAATCCGCGAAAGAAGGTCGCGTTGATCTGCGTGATTTGCCATTGGTGACAATCGATGGTGAAGATGCCCGTGACTTTGATGATGCCGTTTATTGTGAAAGAAAGCGAAGCGGCGGCTGGCGTTTATGGGTTGCTATTGCTGATGTCAGTTACTATGTCCGCCCACAAACGGCATTGGATACAGAAGCCCGCAGCCGGAGTAACTCAGTTTACTTTCCATCTCAGGTTGTTCCCATGTTACCTGAAGTGCTTTCCAATGGCCTCTGTTCTCTGAATCCACAGGTTGACCGCCTTTGTATGGTGTGTGAGATGACGGTTTCAGAGCAGGGAAAATTGTCATCCTATAAATTTTACGAAGCAGTCATGAATTCTCATGCACGCCTGACCTATACCAAAGTATGGCGTATGTTGCAGGGTGATGAAGAGCTGCGTGAGCACTATAAACCGTTGGTTCAGCATATTGAACATTTACATGGGCTTTATCAGGCGTTGGAAAATGCCCGTGAACAGCGGGGCGCAATCTCCTTTGAGTCAGAGGAGGCGAAGTTTATCTTTAACGCTGAACGCCGTATTGAACGCATTGAACCGGTTGCCCGCAATGATGCTCATAAGCTGATTGAAGAGTGCATGATTCTGGCGAATATTGCGGCTGCACGTTTCGTGGAGAAAAACAGCGAACCGGTGCTTTACCGCATTCATGATCGGCCAAGAGAAGAGAGCATTGTTAATCTGCGCTCTGTTTTCGGTGAATTGGGGTTAACTCTGCCGGGTGGTATGCAACCAACACCAAAGGATTATGCGCAACTGATGCAGCAAGTGGCTGAACGCCCGGATCGTGAGTTATTGCAAACCATGTTGCTGCGTTCAATGAAACAGGCAATTTATGACCCGGAAAACCGCGGTCATTTTGGTCTGTCATTGCATTCTTATGCGCACTTTACCTCACCTATCCGCCGTTATCCTGATTTGGTGCTGCATCGGGCGATTAAATATCTGCTGGCGAAACAGCAAGGTGTTATTGAGCAATGTGGGACACCGACTGGTGGATGGCACAGCGATATGGAGCATATGTTGCAACTGGGCCAACACTGTTCTATGACAGAGCGCCGTGCCGATGAAGCTACGAGAGATGTCGCCGATTGGCTTAAGTGTGACTTTATGCAGGATCAGGTGGGCAATACCTTTACCGGAATTATCACCAGTGTGACCGGTTTCGGCTTCTTTGTTCGTTTGAATGATCTGTTTATTGACGGCCTGGTACATGTTTCCACATTGAATAATGATTATTATCATTTCGATAATGTTGGTCAGCGTTTAATTGGTGAGTTTTCTGGTAAAACTTTCCGGTTGGGAGATGAAGTTGAAATCCGCGTGGAAGCTGTCCATATGGATGAGCGTAACATTGATTTTAAACTGCTCTCCGTTAGCCGGGAAGCCCGAAATGTCGGTAAGACAGCGCGTGACAGGGCGAAAAAAGCAGAACCTGGTCGTAAGAATAGTAAGAAAGGGCGTAGTTATAGCAAAGAGGCTAACTTTGAACCTGATGGCGCTTTCCATAAAAAGAAATCTGTGGATAAGCCTAAAGGAGATAAGAAAAAGGGTAAGAACCTTTCAGCCAAAACACAGAAAATTGCTGCTAAATTCAAAGCTAAGCGGGCTAAGAAAAGCGCAGATAAATAATCAAAGGGCTATCCTGCTTCTTCAGGATAGCCTGAATATTTTAGTCTCTTGAATACATTGAGCCTGATGGATGGGTTCATGGTATGTCAGTGCTGTATGACAGTGAAAATAAGAAGATTATGAGTGAAATTATCTACGGTATTCATGCCGTTAAGGCTTTACTGGAGCGCGATCCTCAGCGTTTTACGGAAGTTTATGTACTGAAAGGGCGCGAAGACCGCCGTCTGACACCACTGATTAATGAACTGGAAAATATCGGGATGACTATCCAACTGGCAAATCGTCAGTGGCTGGATAATCAGACGGAAGGTGCTGTGCATCAGGGGATTGTTGCTAAAGTAAAGCTAGGTCGTCAGTATCAGGAAAATGACCTGCCAGATTTGCTGTCACAAATAGAAACTCCTTTCTTGCTGGTGCTTGATGGTGTGACAGATCCACATAATCTGGGGGCTTGCCTGCGCAGTGCTGATGCAGCAGGTGTACATGCTGTTATTGTACCCCGTGACCGTTCCGCCCAGCTTAATGCCACTGCGAAGAAAGTGGCATGTGGAGCTGCGGAGAGCGTACCGTTTGTTCGTGTCACCAACCTTGCCCGTACTTTGCGTTTGTTACAGGAACACAATATTTGGGTGGTGGGTACAGCAGGAGAAGCTGACCATACGCTACATCAGAGTAAACTAACCGGTCCTATGGCGCTGGTGATGGGGGCTGAAGGGGAAGGTATGCGTCGTCTGACCCGTGAACACTGTGATGAATTGATTAGTATTCCAATGGCGGGTTCGGTCTCATCCCTGAATGTGTCTGTTGCAACGGGTATTTGCCTGTTTGAAGCAGTGCGTCAGCGGAGTTCGCAGTAACCCATAACATAAAGCGTTACCCGCTCCTTGAGTTTTTTATATGAGGCGGGTATAGTTACGCGTCAATTTTTCAGCCGCACTTAAACAAGTTCCTTGCCTCCATGGGCCGCGGTTGACCCTGACAGGAGGCTGAATAATCCGTAAGGAGCAATTCTAATGCGTCATTACGAAATCGTTTTTATGGTCCATCCTGACCAAAGCGAACAGGTTCCGGGCATGATCGAGCGTTACAGTGCGACTATCGCTAACGCGCAAGGTCAGATTCACCGTCTGGAAGACTGGGGCCGCCGTCAACTGGCTTATCCAATCAACAAACTGCACAAAGCTCATTACGTTCTGATGAACGTTGAAGCGCCGCAGGAAGTGATTGATGAGCTGGAAACTAACTTCCGCTTCAACGATGCCGTTATCCGCAGCATGATTATGCGCGTTAAGCACGCGGTAACTGAAGCATCTCCAATGGTTAAAGCCAAAGATGAGCGTCGCAGCCGCGATTACTCTATGGAAGACGCCGGCGTTGATGCTGAAGAAGCTGGGGATTCTGAAGAGTAATAACTGTGACAACTAATCGTTTGGTGCTTTCTGGCACAGTGTGCAAAGCCCCCATTCGAAAAGTCAGTCCTGCCGGCATTCCTCATTGCCAGTTTGTACTTGAGCATCGCTCACAGCAGCAGGAAGCCGGTCTAAGCAGGCAAGCATGGTGCAGAATGCCCGTTATTGCCAGCGGACAATTGTTACAAGTTTTAACTCACAGTATAACGGTCGGCAGTCGATTAACCGTTTCAGGATTCATTAGTTGCCATCAAGGTCGCAATGGTCTTAACAAACTGGTTCTTCATGCCGAGCAGATTGAATTGATAGATTCTGGAGACTAGCCAAATGGCACGTTATTTCCGTCGTCGCAAGTTCTGCCGTTTCACCGCGGAAGGCGTTCAAGAGATTGATTATAAAGACATCGCTACGCTGAAAAACTACATCACCGAGAGTGGTAAAATTGTACCAAGCCGTATTACTGGCACCCGTGCAAAATACCAGCGTCAGCTCGCTCGTGCTATCAAGCGCGCGCGCTACCTGTCTTTGTTGCCTTACACTGATCGTCATCAGTAATCGGCACAGTCCATTAACGACTCTGAGAGGATAAGGTAATGCAAATTATTCTGCTTGATAAAGTAGCAAACCTGGGTAGCCTGGGTGATCAAGTTAACGTTAAACCGGGTTATGCCCGTAACTACTTAGTACCACAGGGCAAAGCTGTTCCTGCGACTAAGAAAAACATCGAATTCTTCGAAGCTCGTCGCGCTGAACTGGAAGCTAAACTGGCTGACGTTCTGGCAGCGGCGCAAGCTCGTGCTGAGAAAATCAGCGCACTGGGTTCCGTTACTATCGCTTCTAAAGCGGGTGACGAAGGTAAACTGTTCGGTTCTATCGGTACCCGCGATATTGCTGATGCAGTGACTGCCGCAGGTGTTGAAGTATCTAAAAGTGAAGTTCGTCTGCCTAACGGTGTTCTGCGTACCACTGGTGAACATGAAGTTAACTTCCAGGTACACAGCGACGTATTCGCGAAATTGAACGTTAACATTGTTGCTGAAGCTTAATCTCTGATTGACTGATGCTAACAAGTAAAAAACGCTGGCAATGCCGGCGTTTTTTATTGTTTCAACGCACTATTATCTCGTTAGTCTATAAAATTTCCGTGGGTAACTTATATTGCATTGGATATTAATCCGACTTATTTTCTATTGGTTATCTTTATTTTTAACTTATCAAAACAGGGTTTTTATTGCGTATTTCTCTGTAATTTTGTCTTTTAGTTTGTTTTTATTATCATTGATTTTTGGTTTTTTATGGTATAAATGTCATCAATTATCATATTATTATCTATAAATAATTGGTTTCGTGTTTTTTATTATCTAATAATATGGCATTGCTAATCCCGTTGTGATGAGTGATCTTTTATCAGATATTCTTATCTATTCTTTCATAAATCTGGTTAATTACAGATATTATTATTTCATAATAATTTAAAAATATATTTTTATATAATTACAAATATTATATTTATAATGGTGGTTTATCTGATGTTATAAATAAGATTCCAAAATAGCGCTACATCTTATGCTACTCATAATTCTATGTATAACAATGGGTTGAAGAAGGTCATGTGTAGCAGAATTATGAAACGTTATTTATAAGAATATGGGAAATTAATGATATATATTCTTATTATTAAACAATAATATCAAAAATTTATATGGAGTTTTCTTTATATAACTGTCAGAGTTGACAGTAGACTTTTAGGTGTAAATTTATAATTATTAGTTGTGTTGATTACTCATTGTGTGAGAACACAAGTAAATGAGCTTATTTTTAATAGGAGTTAGATTCTTTCTAAGAATTATTCATAAAATAGGTAATTTCATCAATAGATTAATAGATATATTAGATATAAAAGTACTTTATTTGTTAATAAAAATACCTCGTCATCACTGTATGTTCTTCACATTGACCAAAAAATGAGAGATAAAACGGATATGAAGCTAGGTAAAAATATATTACAAACTATAGGTAATACCCCTGTGGTTATGTTGGATGGCAAATATACTAAAGGTGTTAATGTTTTTCTTAAAATGGAGAATATTAACCCCGGTGGAAGTATTAAAGACCGTATTGCAGTCGCTATGCTGGAAAGGGCGGAAGCCCAGGGAGAATTGAAGCCAGGAATGGTGGTTATTGAACCATCATCGGGTAATACTGCTATTGGTTTGGCAATGGCGTGTGCTGTTAAGGGTTATCGATTTATTGCTGTTTTAGACCGCATGGTGCCGATAGCGAAACGCGATAAAATCAGAGCATTTGGTGCAGAAATTATTTTCCTGCCAGAATTTGAAGCCGGAGTGGATACTGTCAAATATCGTATTGATTTAACCAAAGAGATCATAAAAGCCTATCCGAATGCGTTCAGTCCCATGCAATTTGAAAACCAGGTTAATCCTGATGAACATTATCATTCCACAGGGCGTGAGTTATATGAAACCTTTGGCGATAATTTGACGGCTTGTTTTTCTACGGCAGGAAGTTGTGGAACCCTCACAGGGATTTCTCGTTATCTGAAAGAAAAAAATCCACAAGTACGAATTTATGGTGTTGAACCTGTTGGATCGATTATTTTCGGTGGAGAGCCAGGAAAATATCTGGTGCAGGGAGCTGGGTTGGCATTTATACCAACTATTCTCGATTGCAGCAATATCGATTTTACTTTGAAAGTGGCAGATATTGACGCATTCCGTATGGCAAGAAAATTAGCCAGAAATGAAGGTATTCTGATTGGTGGGACGGGAGCCTGTGCGGTTAGTGCGGCACTGGATCGCCTGGATGATTTTAAACCTGGAGATAATATCGTTGTCATTATTCCTGATAGTGGAGAGCGTTATATAGACACGATTTATAACAATACCTGGCTATTTGAAAATAATTTCTCAGAGCTCATTGAAGAAAGTACGACAGAATCTGGGTTAGAAGAAATTATTATAAGCATGGGGTGCACGCTAAATGAATTCTGATAGTGTTTTGGTGATTTACTATAATCGCCGCTATAATCCTCTTATAATAAGAAGTCTTAAATCTGAGTTTAAAGAGGTTATTACTCTTTATATTGATGAAGGACAAGTAAGAGACATTGAAGATATTGAATTGGAATGTATGGTTGCCGGTGCCGATAAATTTATTTATAAAGATTATCGAATGCAGTTTGCTGAAAATTTTCTTTCAAAAGCAATAAAAGCCAACGCTATTTATCAAAATGGTTATTATCTCAGTGCCGCACTTTCCCGGCCTGCAATTGCTGAAGCCGCCGTTGAAGTAGCCAATGAGCTCAATATTGATTATATTGCACATCAATTCAGAGGTAATGATCAAGCCAGAATGGATATGAATATAGAAATTCTGAACAAAATTCCTATTTCTTCGTTAAGAGATTTTAAATACGATGAAAATATCGTAAATAATTATGCTACCCAATATGGTATTCCTCAAGAATTTGGTTGTAATAATCCCTATTCTACCAGTGAAAATATATGGGGATTGAGTATCGAATGTGGCCCATTGGAAGAACCAGAAACATTGGTTCCTGAGGATGTCAAAGAGAAATTATTTGAGCGGGCGCTATTGGCCACTGAGCCAATATCTTTGTCATTAGGTTTTGAAAATGGTATACCTCTATTGCTTGACGGCGAGAAGAAATCATTAAATGAAATCATTGAAATATTAAATGAAATTGGTAAAAATCTATCAATTGGTATTTTTGATATTGTTGAAGATGGCATTGTAGGTTTGAAAACGCGAGCAATTTATCAATCACCTGCTGCACATATCTTAATTACCGCTCATCGTGATTTGGAGCTCTACTGTAGTAATCGTAATGAAAACTGGTTTAAAGAAATAATTGATAAAAAATGGGCTGAACTGGTTTATTCCGGGCTTTGGTATGATCCCTTATTTACTCATTTGAACCAATTTATTGATAGTATGAATCAGCATGTCAATGGTGAGGTCAAACTTGAATTAGGTTATAAATATATTAATGTTTGCTCCCGTTCTTCAAAGAGCAGCATTTATGATCATAATTTGGCGATATATAACTGTGGGCATTTATATAGTCAAAGTGATGCAGAAGGATTCGCAAAAATATTTAATATTCATACTAATCAAAGTGTTAAATCCAGAGTGAGGAAAATATTATGATTAAAGAATTATTAATGTGTAAACCTGATTTTTACGATATTGAATACGTTATTAATGACTGGATGGATCATAATAACAAAGTGAATAAGAGATTAGCACAACAACAGTGGGATTTTCTTTATGAGAGACTGACTGAAAGAGGTATTAGTATTCGCACTATCGATCCTGTTAACGGTTTGCCTGATATGACGTTTTCAGGAGATTGTGGCATGGTGCATAATAATAAATTTCTTGCCAGTAATTTCCGGCACGCTGAACGTCAGGGAGAAAGTCAGTATTATATAGATTATCTAGAAGATCTGGGTTATGAGATACATCGTGTTGATGAAGATATCTATTTTGAAGGGCTTGGAGATGTTATCTATTGGGATAATGACATCATATTTGGTTATGGTCCTCGCTCAGATAAAGAAGCAATAAAGACAATTCAGAAAGTATATCCAGAACTTAAAGTCAAAGGTGAGCTGCATATTCAGGATAACACTTTCTTCCATGTGGCTTTGGCATTTTCATTTATTGACAAAGATACTGTTGTTTATTATCCGGAGGCATTTACTAAAGAAAGTCAGGATTATATTTCTAAAACCTTTGAACGAAGGATCCCAATATCAGAGCATGATGCCAAAGAATTATTTTCCTGTAATAATATCCCAATAGGAAAAGATATTTTAATGCATGATTGTTCTATTGAGGTTGAACGACAATTAAATAATTATGGTTATCATGTTGTTAAGTGTAATATGGGTGAATTCTTAAAGAGTGGTGGTAGCTTGCGCTGCCTGGTATTAAAAATAAACTAACTATAATGAGAGGATAATAGGTCATGTATATCTTAGGTATAAATTCTGTTTATCATGAATCAGCAGTTTGTTTATTAAAGGATGGAGAAACTATTTTTTCCATTGAAGAAGAGCGGCTAAATAGAAGGAAACACGGAAAGCCGGCAAATATTGATAATCCTGATGAACTGCCATTGGCTTCAATTGAAGTCGCATTAGACTTTGCTGGTATTAAATTGGAAGATGTGAGTCATATAGGGTTTTCTATCGATCCGATAGAACGAAGAAAGTCAGTCTTTATTGATGAAATTAAGAATGAAGGCAGTTGGGGAAGTGTTTCGGGTGAGTCAATTTTCTATCGTAAAACGACTTCAGTGCCCGAAATTTTGCAATCGATGGGATTTCGTGGTCAATTTCATTGGGTACCTCATCATACAGCTCATGCGGCATCGGCTTATTTTGTCTCGTCATTTGATAAAGCATTAACGTTATCACTTGATGGTGTGGGAGAGGATAATACCGCTGGAATATATTTGGGCGATGGCAATAGCCTGAAAAAAATTAAAACTATTGAATACCCTAATTCAATCGGTTTTATGTGGGAGAAATTGGCAGAGTTCTTGGGTTTCTCTGTATACGATGCTTGCAAAGTAATGGGAATGTCTGCTTATGGCACGCATGAAGGTTTTATGCCGGCATTCAAACAATTAGTCAAGATTTATGATAAAGGCGAGTTTACTATCGATAATACTATTCTCAATTTCCGCAGTGAAGATTTTTCTAAATTAGAATCTTTGTTTGGCATTGAGAAAAGAGTTCCTGGTGGAGAAGTTGCACAGGAATATTATGATATTGCCGCCTCTCTTCAGGAAATAACTGATGAGATAGTTTTAAATATGGCTCGTTATCATTTACAGGAAACAGCAACGAATAAGCTCTGTCTTGCTGGTGGCGTTGCATTAAATTGCATAACAAATAAACGGTTGTATGAAGAGTTGGATATTGAAGATATCTTTGTACAACCTGCCGCGCATGATGCGGGTACTGCTACAGGTGCTGCGTTATTTATTTGGCATCAGATTCTTGGAAATGAGCAACGCTATCCTCTGCCTCACACTTATTGGGGGGTTGAATATAGTGATGATGATTACCAGCGTAGTTTGAGTGAATATGGCTTGGATTGGACATATGAAGAAAATATTCATGAGGTCGTCGCAGGCTTACTGGCTGAAAATAATGTGATTGGTTGGTTCCAGGGGCGGATGGAATTTGGGCCGCGGGCACTGGGTAATCGTAGTTTGCTGGCAGACCCGAGAAATAAAGATATCCGGGATTTAATGAATCGTAAAATTAAGCATCGTGAAATGTTCAGGCCATTTGCGCCGAGTGTATTGCGCCAGCATGTCGCTGATTGGTTCCATGTTCGGAAAGAATTGCCTGAAGCTGCAAAATATATGTTGTTGGCGATGGATGCTAAAGTCGATAAAGCATCGCAAATTCCAGCCGTCGTTCACGCAGATGGCACTGCCAGAGTCCAGGTGGTAGATAGTGAAGCAAATTCAGGTTATGCTCGGTTGATTGAGGAATTTTATCTGAAAACAGGTGTTCCTTTGTTGCTGAATACCTCTTATAACGATAGTGAACCGATTGTTTGTTCTCCTGAGGATGCTATTAAAACTTTCATGAAAACAAATATTGATTATTTAGTTTTGGGGAATTATTTGATTAAATCGATTCATTAAAATTTGCGTAGTAAAAGTCTATCCTAGTAGGCGTAATTGATAAAATCAGTTTGAGTATTGCCCAGACTCAATTTGATAAATAAAATAGCCTAATGGGATAGACAATAAGGTTGAGGTAATACTAATGATACACAGGATCATACTGGCTCGCTTTTTTTCTGTTTTTTCAGAGGCATTTGTTATGTTTGCTGTGCCTGTATTAGTGTATACCTCAACTAATAGCGCTTCACTTGCATCTTTTGCTTTTGGGCTTGAACGGTTATTCAGAGTCATTTCACTTCCTATTTCTGGTTGGATGGGTGACAGGATGCATACATTGGTTATGTTATTCCTGAGTGATATTCTACGTTCATTGGTTTGTTTATTCCTTTTTATTCTTTCATTTATATATTCAGATAATAATATTGTATATATCATTATTCCTCTCTCATGTGTTTTGTCTTTTTTTAGTGGCGCGGGATATGTCAACCTCGAAGGTTTCGTCTCTAAAAACATTAATGCAATAGAGTTACCTTCTGTTAACTCTCGTTTGCAATTTGTTGAACAGTTTACCTATATCGCAGCCCCGGCGGTTGTTGGTGTGCTGGTTTATAAATTCAGTGTTTATGCCGTATTTGCATTTGCTTTTTTTCCTTTCTTAATTAGCAGCTTCATATGGTTTCAGCTACAAAGGAAAAATCAGATTGCAGAACATGCGAATAGAGAAGGTTATAATCTGCCTGCGATTTTTAAATTCCTGATGGGAAACCCGTCGCTGCTGCGGGTTATTAGCCTGACATTTCTGATGAATGTGATGCAAGGGGCTATCTTATCAACGGCTGTTTATGTTATTACCAGTGTTTTTTCGCAACCGGAGGAGGGTTATGCCCGGCTTTTGGCTTATGCAGGGGTGGTGAATTGTTGTGTCTTCTTTGTTGCTCCGAAATTATGCCGTATTTTTGATGTGCGTATCGTTGGCGTGACGGCTTTTCTTATTGCGTTGTGTGGTCTGACATTATTCGCTACCGGTCCGTTATTCGTTATTTATACATTGGGTTTCTTGCTGGTCATTGGTTCGGAAGGTTGTTTCAATCTTTTTTCCCGCTCTTACCGGGCAAGCCTTATTCCGAAGAAGAATTTTTCTCAGTATCTCGGTGTTGTGCTTGTTTTGAATCAGGTAGCGACACCTTTAACCAGTTTCATTTGTGCTAATTTGCTGAACTATTTTTCCTACAATAGTATCTATTTGATATTCTCTGTATTTGTTTTATTGATGTTCGTCATTATTAATCCTTATCGTTCACTTAAATTCAATTTGCATAATAGTTAATAATGGAGGAAATATGAGTTCGAAAAAATACTTGTTAGTCCTTGATTATCTTCCGGCAAGACTGAATGAAATCGTTAATATTCGTGACTATATTCAGTATAATTATTCCCTTGAATTAGTGATTATTAGTGATATGTTGTCCGGTGAAGAGAAAAATATCACCCCATTTGTCTATCATATACCTGTACGGACAGAAAATTATATTGATAAAGTAATAGGTGTTCTTTCTGAACTTGATATGACATGTGCCGCTATTCTTCCCTTTATGGACGCGGTGTCCGGATATGCTGCTGTTATAGCGAAGAAACTGAGTGTTTATGGTGATGATCCTGAATTAAGTTTCGCGGGTATTGAGAAATTTCAGTTCCGTCAACAAGAAACCCGTATCTCGCCACTGCTTGCGGCCCAGCATATTAAAACCCCTCGATACAGTTTCATTAATGATATTAATGAACTGGAGGCGTTTTATGATTCTGTTCCGTATGGTGTGGTCATTAAACCTAATTGTGGCCGGGCAAATTTCGGTGTAGTGGCAATTAAAGATAGGAATAAAATCCCAACTGCTTTTGCTCAATCTGTTGCGCAGTCTGGTGGCAATCCAATTCTTGCAGAGGAACTTATTACTTTCGATACAGAATATTCGTATGATGGTATTGGTTGTATGGCTTTTTTAACGCAGAAAGTTTCTCAGAAAGGTGAATATCCTGTTGAAATAGGGCAAATAGTTCCTGCGCAATGTGATGGAAGGAATGCTATTGCATTACATAAAGCAGGGCAAGTAATTAACCTGATTTCAGGGCAGACTCTCGGCGCATTCCATAATGAGATTAAGCAAGATAGTAAAACGGGAGAAACTTTCCTGGTTGAAACTAACCGTAGACCAGCAGGTATGCGTATTTGGGATATGGCGAATCGGGTATATGGTATAAGCTTGCAGGAAATTTGGGTTGATCACTTAGTTAAAGGATTTAGTGATCGAATGATATTACCCGAAGCGAAGGGGAGAGCATTCTTGATTAATTTGCTTGCAGGTAAAGATGGAAAAATTAATGATAAATTTAGTAAAACAGCAGTAAATAGATTATTGTTAGTATCTATTGATAATCTTCTGGGAAAATTACATTATGATATTATTTCAGTAAAAATTAATTTAGACAAAAATTCGCTGGTTTACGAAACACCAAAGAGCAATAATGATTTCTGTGGTTATGTTTGTGTGCATATAAATGACGAGCATATCAAATGTGAATCCCTGATGAATGAAATTAATGATGCCTGGAGAGATATTTTGAAAAATTATATTTTATAATTTCATATGATTAGAGCCTCGTTTTGGCTCTAATTGTTATATAATCAGGTTGTATGCTATTGCTTTAGCAACCGCTGCGACTTTATTGGGAACAACTAATTTCTCCATAATATTATTGATATGGAAATTAACTGTTCTTGTTGAAATTTCTAGTATATTGGCTATTTCAGCAGAGGTTTTTCCTTCACAAGTCCACCTTATTACTTCGACTTCTCTTGTGGACAGTGTTGGGACGATTATTTGATCCTCTTTATTCTTTAAGTTATTGAACGTTTCCACGCATTCATTTGCTAATATACCTAACATGCCTGCTTTATTAAGTATCTCATTGTGAGAAATGGCGCCTTCTTTTCGGGCGACTGAAAAAATTGATCTTTCTCCATGAGAGCCTTTTATTTTAATTGAGAGACTATTTTTAACTTCGTCTATATTTGATTTTTTAATCATAAAATCAGAGTTTTTTGATATTTTTTCATTACAAATTGAAGGTATGGAGAAAGTATAATCACCGTTCATTAATTGGTCGCTATCGTGATTATTATTTTGATTATAATTGTTTGCGGTTTCTATATTTAAATTGGTTATTAAAACATATTTTTTTGTCGTGAATGGGTATTTTTCTTCCTGATAAATTGAGTAAAATTCAAAATCCAGATAATTTATCGCGTTTAACAATTTCTTTTCTAATTCCGGCATGGTCTTGGATTTCTGAATTTCTGATAAAATCTCATTAAATGACGTATTCATAAGATTTTCCTCATTGTATAATATTAGCAGTAGAATTAATTCTATATCAATAATATTTTATTTATATAATCAATTGGAAGTAAAAATATTTTAAAAGAATTTATTTGTATTATAACCTTTAAGAAATGAATATGCCACTTAGAGTTATACCGATTATTGAGTCTTATATATTGCGGCAAGACGTATCCTCCAGTGATATCTTCGGTTTACCCTGTTACATAGCACTGTTATGCTTGCAGGCCTAATTTAATTTGATCACAGGTATTTTCATGGCAAAACTTTCTTTTGACTCTATCGAAGCACAAGCAAGTTATGGGGTTGGCTTACAAGTCGGTCAGCAATTACTGGAATCTGGTCTGCAAGGTCTGGAGCCTGAAGCATTGCTGGCAGGGTTATGTGATGCGCTGGAAAGTCGTTCTCCAGCGGTGCCGGTTGATATACTGCATCGTGCTTTACGTGAGATGCATGAGCGTGCAGACGGTGTGCGCCGTGAACGCCAGCAGGCTATGGCAGAAGAGGGTCAGAAGTTTCTGGCAGAAAATGCCCAGCGCGATGGTATCAGTACGACAGAATCTGGTTTACAGTTCTCTGTACTAAAACAGGGTGATGGTGCAATTCCAGCCCTTACTGACCGGGTTCGTGTTCACTATACTGGTCGCCTGATTGATGGCACTGTGTTTGACAGTTCAGTACAGCGTGGCGAACCTACCGAATTCCCAGTGAATGGTGTGATTGCCGGATGGATCGAAGCATTGACCCTGATGCCTGTCGGTTCTAAATGGGAACTTTATATCCCATATGATTTGGCTTATGGTGAGCGGGGTGCCGGCGCATCGATTCCCCCATATAGCGCACTGATTTTTGAAGTGGAATTACTGGATATTCTGTAATTTTATCCAGAAATATGATTAAAAATAGCCGGTATATCCGGCTGTTTTTGTTTTGGTGATGGTAATAAAATTCTTACAATTCCGGCAGAAGATCGATTGATAATATAGTCTAAAATGATAACAGATAACTAACCGTAGAGGTGTATGATGCTAGAACAAGTCTGCCAACTGGCCCAGGAAGCTGGCGCGGTTATTATGACAATTTATCAGGATGAACATCCCCTGAAAGTTGATCATAAACAGGATGATTCACCGATTACTATTGCTGATATTGCGGCTCATAAAATAATTAAAGCCGGATTATCCCGTATCGCACCGGAAATTCCATTGTTGTCGGAAGAAGAGCCGCTAGCCTGGGAGGAGAGGCGTAATTGGAAGCGTTATTGGTTAGTTGATCCTTTGGATGGAACCAAGGAGTTTATTAATCGTAACGGTGAATTTACGGTTAATATCGCTCTGATTGATGGGGGAATTCCTGTGATGGGAGTGGTGTACGCTCCTGTGCAGGATACGCTTTATTTTGGGCAAGGAAGGCAGGCATGGAAAAAAACCTGTGGTGGTCAATGTTTGCCGATTAAAATTCGTGATGCTAATCCCCCAATGGTGGTAGTCAGCCGCTCTCATATGGATACAGAATTGGAGGATTATCTCAATCAGTTAGGTGAACATCAGACGGTTTCTGTCGGTTCTTCATTGAAGTTCTGCCTGGTGGCCGAAGGAAAGGCGCAACTTTATCCCCGTTTCGGGCCAACTAATATCTGGGATACCGCAGCAGGTCATGCTATAGCAATTGCGGCCGGTGCTCATGTGACAAACTGGAAAGGCCAGACTCTGGATTATACGCCTCGTGAATCATTCCTGAATCCAGGATTTAGAGTAACAATTTTTTAGCAAATAACGTCAATTTTGCTTAAGAGCAGTAATTTCAGAATCACGTAAATTCAAGCTCGGCTTTTTTGGTTGGAAGGTATAAGGTATAAACAATTAATCCCGACACAATTTCTAACAAAAAGCCGAGTATACTACGATACTTTGAGTGTTCATCTGGAAAATACTTTTAAGTTGGTCAACAACTGTTTCTATCAAAAAACGCTTGCGTAACATTATGTTATCCCAGCGTGATAAAGCTTTTGCTTTCATGTTGTTACGAGCATTCTTCATCAACATAACGCCTTCTCTGGCGAGTTCATCACGAAGATATGTTTGGTCTTAAAATACAGATGTATTAAGTTTGATCTTGATGCAATGAAAAGAATCAGGCGGCGTATTGATGAATTTATCCAGCGTGGGAATATTGCTGATTTTGCAACCATTCCACAATAAAATCAGCCACCTGTTCAGGCTGATTGATACTTAGTTGTGGCAAAGTGGTCTCCAATTTTTCATCACTGGCAACAGCAATTACATATTGATCAAGAAGATCGCTTAATGGGCGGTTAAGAATACGACGGTATAGTGCGATCTTATTGATTGGTTCACTCTTGAAGCCCTCGACCAGAATTAGATCCAGTGAATCTGGATCAAAGCGACTGGCAAGATAGCTCAAATCTAATTCCTGTGAATCTGGCGTTTCTGTCATTAATGCCCAGCGTTGTTGGCTGGCCACCAGCGTTTGCTCTGCACCAGCTTTGCGCAGTACATAACTGTCTTTGCCCGGTTTATCTACATCCATATCGTGATGAGTGTGTTTTATCAGACCAACCCGGATTTGCCGTTGGCGTAATAATGGGATTACTTTTTTGAGAAGCGTGGTTTTTCCTGTACTGCTGTATGCCGTGATGCCAAGTAGTGGAAGAGGTCTTGTACTCATTTTCTGGTCTCCTGCATATATTCCCAATTCCGGCAATCCTCTGGTGTGTTCAGATTGGTAAAAGCAGCTGGATTATCGTCAAACTGAACAGCTATTGCGCCGATCTTATGCATAAACAGCATCAGTTTGCGATCACCAGCAGCCAGATAATTTTCCAATTGACGGAGCAGACTACAGTGCAGTAAAGCGAGAGTAGGGTGAGCGCGATTGCCATCATCTGCATAGGCGGCTAATGCCTGCTGCTTGCCCTGCCATAAACGAGTGACTAAATCAGGGGGGAAGCCCGGTACATCACAAGGAACAAACACAATCCAATCGTGGCTGGCTGATTTTAGGGTTGCCAGCATTCCAGACAGTGGACCAGAGAAATCTGGTGTTAAATCAGGAACAACTTGATCACAACTTTGTCGGTAGATATCCAGATTACGGTTGGCGTTGATGATTAATTCATCTACCTGTGGTAACAGCTTATTCGCAATATGCTGGTACAGCGGTATCTTATTTAAGAGAATTAGCCCCTTATCATGGCCGCCCATGCGGGTAGCACGGCCTCCTGCGAGGATCGCACCGCTTATTTTTGGTTGCATAATGTTCAATCTATCAACTAAGACGGTTATTGTCCGCTAATATAACCTTTTTTTGCTTGGTTATTTGGGCTTCATCAAACGTTTTTCAGATAAGATCACCGGATAACTCGCTGATAAAATAACAATCTTTACGCTTATTGACAGAGCAATTCTTTCTCTGAATGGCTATCCCTGTTAATTTGTATAGGCTTTTGTCTATAAGGAATTTGGTGTGAAATATCACCGGCTGAATTTTTGCATAAGTTGGCGCGTTATTGTGCGTCCGTGGCGTTATTACAAATTAATCAAGAGAATAGAATGTGCTAACAAACCAGTCTGCTTTTAATTTCCGGGAATTAACACCGGATTTGATTATGGATGCATTGGTGCAGACCGGACTGTACATAGATTCCGGGCTGACAGAATTAAACAGTTATGAAAACCGTGTTTATCAGTTTACAGATGAAGATCGTAAACGTTATGTCGTGAAATTTTATCGGCCACAGCGCTGGGATCGGCAACAGATTCAGGAAGAGCATGATTTTTCCCTGGCGCTGCAACAGGCTGATTTGCCGGTAGCCGCGCCTCTGGTGTTTGATCAGCAAACTTTACTGACTTTTAAGGATTTCTTTTTTGCTGTTTTCCCAAGTATCGGGGGCCGCCAATATGAATCTGATAATCTCTTTCAGTTAGAAGATGTAGGGCGCTTGTTAGGTAGAATTCATCAGATTGGTCGTCGGCAAAAATTCACCTCTCGTCCAACTATCGGGTTAAATGAGTATTTGCACCAGCCGCGACAGTTTTTGGCTGCATGTGAGTTAATTCCTTCAGTACAGAAAGTGCAATTTTTGGCTATATTGGATGATCTGATAAACGCCGTAGAATCAAATTGGCGCGATGATTGGCAAATATTGAGGCTTCATGGTGACTGCCACCCAGGTAATATCCTGTGGCGTGAGGGAGCCTGGTTTGTTGATCTTGATGATGCGCGTAATGGTCCGGCAGTTCAGGATTTATGGATGTTGCTTCATGGCTCCCGTCAAGAACAGCTATTACAGTTGGATACTCTGTTGGAAGCCTATGGTGAGTTTACGGATTTTGACCCTAGAGAGTTGTCATTAATAGAACCATTGCGTGCTATGCGGATGGTCTATTATTTGGCATGGGTTGCCCGACGTTGGCAGGATCCTGCTTTTCCCAGAGCGTTTCCCTGGATGACAGATGCCGATTTTTGGTTAAAACAGACGTCACTTTTTGCTGGGCAGATTAAGCTGTTACAAGAACCCCCTTTGCAGCTTAGCCCAATGTATTAATGTTTATCATGGAGATATTTATGAAAAAGTTTTGGTTAGCTTTAGTTGGAATGGTGATGGCATTTAGTGCCTCTGCTGCTAGTTTTACCGAAGGAACACAGTATGTTGAACTGAAATCACCTGTGGCGAATCAACCACAGGTGCTGGAGTTCTTCTCGTTCTATTGCCCTCATTGCTATCAGTTTGAAGAGAGTTTTAAAGTTCCGCAGACTGTGAAACAGAATTTACCGGAAGGAACAAATTTTGTTCGTTATCATGTGGAATTCCTGGGGCCACTGGGTAAAGATTTGACTGTGGCCTGGGCAGTGGCAATAGCTATGGGTGTGGAAGATAAAGTGACTCCGCTACTGTTTGAGGGCATTCAGAAAACACAGACTATTAATACTCTGGCGGATATTCGCAATACCTTTATCAAAGCTGGAGTAACCGGTGAAGATTATGATGCTGCAATGAACAGTTTTGTTGTGAAATCCTTAGTTGTTAAGCAGCAAAAAGCCGCTCAGGACTTGCAACTACGCGGTGTACCAGCAATGTTTGTTAATGGCAAATATATGGTGAGAAATAATGGTATTGATGCAACTTCTGCTGATACCTATGCGAAATCATATTCAGACGTTGTTAACTTCCTGTTAAAGCAGAAGTAAGGTTGGTTACTGAAATAGAATAACATGAGCATGTGCCGGAGTGAGAAGCTTTGGCACAATGCGCGCCAGAAAGAATTTTTTGTAAGGCAAACTCTGGTTATATCCACAACTCTGTGATCTATAAGGTAATATGACAGTTTAATGACTAGGATTATAAGTCATTGATTTTTACCCACCGTTGATAAATTTTTTTTATCAACGGTCTATGCTTGAATGAAACCCGTAATATCTATACACAAAGTTATCCACAGAATTTATAGCAAAGTGTGAATATCTGGATCTGGCTTCAACAAAGAAAATTCACACAAAATTCGTTTCCTGCTTCTTGCTGTGGCATCCTATCCTTTATTACACCCGTAACAGATAATGAAGAAGACTTATGGCTCAGATAGCAGACAATCCCCTGATTTTGGTTGATGGTTCCTCATACCTTTATCGTGCTTATCATGCTTTTCCTCCGCTGACCAACAGCGCTGGAGAACCGACCGGAGCCATGTATGGCGTATTGAATATGCTGCGCAGTTTGGTGATGCAGTACAAACCGAGCCATGTGGCGGTAGTATTCGATGCTAAAGGTAAAACTTTCCGTGATGAATTGTTTGCTGAGTATAAGTCTCATCGTCCTCCTATGCCGGATGATCTGCGTGCGCAGGTAGAGCCGTTACATCAGATGGTAGAAGCTATGGGGTTGCCGTTGCTGGTGGTTCAGGGAGTAGAAGCCGATGATGTTATCGGGACTCTGGCGTTACAGGCGGAAAAAGAGGGGCGTGCGGTACTTATCAGCACTGGCGATAAAGATATGGCGCAACTGGTCACGCCAAATATCACGCTTATCAATACAATGAATAATACCATTCTGGGGCCGGAAGAAGTGGCTGAGAAGTATGGTGTGTCGCCAAATCTGATCATCGATTTTCTGGCTCTGATGGGCGACTCTTCAGATAATATTCCTGGCGTGCCTGGAGTAGGGGAGAAAACGGCACTGGGATTGTTGCAAGGAATTGGCGGCATGGACGATATCTTTGCCAATCTGGATAAAATTGCGGGGTTGAGCTTCCGTGGCGCAAAAACGCTGGCGGATAAGATGGAGCAACATAAGGATGTGGCTTATCTCTCCTATAAATTGGCAACGATTAAAACAGATGTTGAGTTGGATAAAACCTGTGTTGCTTTGTCAGTCAAAGAGCCTGATACAGAGAAACTGCATGAATTGTTTTCCCGTTATGAATTTAAACGCTGGTTGAGTGATTTGGCAAATGGTGATTGGTTGGTTGCTAAGGGCAAAAAACTGACATCCACGGGTAATGATGAATCATCTCCGTCTGAAGATAAATCTGTTTCGGCAACACTTTCTTCTGATCATTATCAGACTATTTTCGATCAGAAAAGCTTCGATGAGTGGATTGAGAAGCTGAAAAAAGCGCTGGTTTTTGCTTTTGATACTGAAACTGATAGCCTTGATACTCTGACAGCTAACCTGGTGGGGATGTCATTCGCAGTGACTGCCGGAGACGCGGCTTATCTGCCTCTGGGGCATGATTATCTGGATGCGCCAGAGCAGCTTGACCGAGATGCGGTACTGGCGGCATTAAAACCGCTGCTTGAAGATAGTCACTTGCTGAAAATTGGTCAGAATATTAAGTTCGATCGTGGGGTTCTGGCTCGCTATGACATTGAACTGCAAGGCATTGCTTACGATACCATGTTGGAATCTTACGTGCTCAACAGCGTTGCAGGCATGGGGCGGCATGATATGGATAGTTTGGCTGAACGTCATTTGAATCATAAGACCACGACTTTTGAAGAGATCGCGGGTAAAGGCAAAAATCAGCTTACTTTTAATCAGGTTCCAGTGGAACAGGCTGCAATGTATGCCGCGGAAGATGCAGATGTCACTTTGTTGCTGCATCAGGTTATGTGGCCGCAACTGGAGAAAGCTCCCGCTCTGGAAAAAGTATTCCTGAAAACAGAAATGCCATTGGTGATGGTACTTTCTCGCATGGAACGTACAGGTGTACTGATTGATTCAAATATTTTGGCTGAGCATTCAAAAGAGATTACTGCTCGTCTGGGTGAATTGGAAAAAGAAGCGCATGAATTGGCAGGTGAGGCTTTCAACTTGGCTTCGCCAAAACAGCTACAGGCGATATTGTTTGAAAAATTGCAGCTGCCGGTAATAAAAAAGACGCCGGGCGGAGCGCCATCCACCAATGAAGAAGTGTTGGAAGAGTTGGCGGATAACCATGTGTTGCCGAAAGTGATTTTGGAGCATCGTGGCTTGGCAAAACTGAAATCCACTTACACAGATAAGCTGCCGCAGATGGTTCATCCGCTGACCAAACGAGTTCATACTTCCTATCATCAGGCGGTGACAGCGACTGGCCGTCTCTCTTCGCGTGATCCCAATCTGCAAAATATTCCTGTCCGTAATGACGAGGGCCGCCGCATTCGTCAAGCATTTGTGGCACCTGAAGGTTACCGGATTATGGCTGCTGACTACTCCCAGATTGAGCTGCGGATTATGGCCCATTTATCTCAGGATCAAGGGTTGTTGAAGGCTTTTGCCGAAGGGCAAGATATTCACCGGGCAACAGCGGCAGAAGTATTTGGTTTGCCACTGGAACAAGTAACCAGCGAACAACGTCGTAGCGCCAAAGCGATTAACTTTGGTTTGATCTACGGTATGAGTGCATTTGGCCTTTCCCGTCAGTTAGGTATTCCACGCGGTGAAGCTCAGCGTTATATGGATCTCTATTTTGAGCGCTACCCAGGCGTATTGGCGTATATGGAGCGTACCCGTAAGCAAGCGGAAGAGCAGGGTTATGTTGAAACCTTGGATGGTCGTCGTCTTTATCTGCCAGATATTAAGTCCCGCAATGGTATGCGCCGTAAGGCGGCGGAGCGTGAAGCCATTAACGCACCAATGCAGGGAACCGCTGCGGATATTATTAAAAAAGCGATGATTGCGGTGGATGACTGGATTATCAGTGAAGATCCGAAGGTTCGTATGATCATGCAGGTTCACGATGAGCTGGTATTCGAGGTTCATGAGTCAGAACTTGAACATGCAGAACAGAAAATTCGTGAATTGATGGAGAAAAGTTTGGTTCTTGATGTTCCTTTGAAAGTGGATGTGGGTACCGGTGACAACTGGGATCAGGCACATTAATATGCCAGCTTAATAAGCGATAGGCTGAGCTGTGTATTTGGCTCAGCCTTTGAACTGTTCACAATTAGAGAATAATGCTTAATGGGCTAATTACTCATATTCGCCATGCGCGACAAAATCTCCTCCTCCCCAGCCTACTCTCTTGCCGTTTGCTCGCAAGGCTGAGAAACTACGGGGTGTTGAAACCAGACTGATAACGTCTTTCAAGTTCTCAATCTCGGGTGGAAGTTTGCCACCACTGTATATATCGCCCCAGGCGACTATGCTGCGGTCTGCTCGTAGGGCTGCAAAAGCATCACTTGATGAACTTAGGTTGATGACATTTTGTACTTTGGCTGCGTCATATGGAACCTGCTCGATACTCGATATACCTCCCCAGGTAACCACGCTACGATTTGTTCGCAGAGCAGTGAAAGCTGTGCTTGTTGAGGTGAGTTCAACGATATCCTTTAATACTGCAACGTCTGATGGGATTGGTGTGTCTCCCCAGGTGACAACACTACGGTTTGCTCGCAGCGCTGTAAATGCGCCGCTTGAAGTAGTCAAACTAATAATATCCTGTAGTTGGGCAATGGCAGGTGGAACTGTGCCGCTAGTACTTGCCTTTCCCCAGGCAACGACGCTGCGGTTTGCTCGTATGGCTGCGAATGCAGTGCCTGTTTGACTCAGGCTAACGATATCTTGTAATTGAGCGATTTCGGGTGGAACTTGACCTCCAAAAAGTGAGTATCCCCAAGCAACAACACTGCGGTTTGCCCGTAAGGCCGCGAAGGTCGAGTACATGTCGTTTTTGCCAAGCACGCTGACGATGTCTTGTAGCTGGGTAATCTCGGGTGGGAGCACTCCAGCTAAACGCCCCCAGGCAACTATACTGCGGTTTGCCCGCAGAGCCAGGAAAGCATTGCCTGATGAAGTTACACTGACGATATCCTGTAGTTGGGCAACTTCTGGTGTAACCTGGCCGCCATAGCGATTATCTCCCCAAGCAACTACGCTACCATTTGTTCGCAGAGCTGAAAAGGCGTTAGCGGTTGAACTCAGGCTAACGATATCCTTTAGTTGAGCAATGTCGGGAGGAAGTTGTCCACCGTTAACTGGATTTCCCCAAGCAACCACGCTGCGGTCCGCTCGTAAAGCCGCGAATGCGTATTGTGTTGAACTCAAGCTAATGATATCCCGTAATACGGCAATGTCGGGTGGAACTTGGCCGCCAAGATGTGGAAGTCCCCAGGTAATTACACTGCCATTCTGCAATAACATAGCGGTTGCTCCGATGGTGGATGCAAGGACTATATTATTGCTGTAATAGATATTTGCTCCCCATTCTGATAGAGAGTTACTACGGTTATTTGTACCTGATGAAACATTATCATGCTGGTTCATTACTATTCTCCTGGTTAAGGTCGTATCGGATTTATTCTTATCCACAAGGTATTTATACGAAAAACCATGCCATTGCGAGGGAGTTTATCAGTTATTTTACTCTCACTAAGTAATATTATTAGTTAAATAAATTTTTTGTAGTGGAGGGTGATTGTATGAGTATGTGTTATTGAAAAAGTATATTGGAATATTTTTTGTATTCACTCGTAATGATTTATTGTGCCATGCGTATTTAGATCCAGATCGCATAAATATGTAATTAAACTACATTTACTGGCGGTTTAATGAACAAAACCCCAAGCTGAATCGAGATAATCATTGAAAATAAATTACAAAAAGGCTTTTTCTGAGAAATAAAATAGGGTAGAGTTATTGGCGTAGGGTACAGAGGTAAGATGTTCTATCTTTCAGACCTTTTACTTCACGTAATCGGATTTAGCTGAATATTAGCTGCCCCAGTCAGTTTTGACTGGGGCATTTTTTTATTTGAGTTTAGTGGGTGGGAATAACAAAAGCGGTATTAGCTATGGTTTTCAATTTGGACGGTTGGTTGACTGAACCATATGTCCAGTTTTTGTTGTAATTTATCGATCCCGATTTTTTTCAGGGCGGAGAAATATTCCACTTGAATATCTCCATTGAGAGCTGCTAACTCTTCACGTACTTTATTCAACTGGTTTTTACGGGCACCAGATGTCAGTTTATCGGCTTTAGTCAGCAATGCCATAACTGGTACATGCATTGCCACCGCCCATTGGATCATCTGTTGATCAAGGTCTTTCAATGGATGACGGATATCCATCAGCACCACTAGCCCAAGCAGGCATTCACGTTTTTGCAAATATTCACCCAGTGCTTTTTGCCATTTACGTTTTATCTCTTCCGGTACTTCGGCATAGCCATAGCCGGGTAAGTCAACCAGACGAATACCTTCTTCTACTTCGAATAAATTGATGAGCTGTGTGCGGCCTGGTGTTTTGCTGGTACGGGCGAGGCTTTTTTGTTTCGTCAGGGCATTTAGCGCGCTGGATTTACCCGCGTTTGAGCGACCGGCAAACGCGACTTCAATGCCCAGTTCTTGAGGCAGATGGCGAATATCAGGTGCGCTCGTGATAAAACGGGTCATATGATAGTTGTGGTTTTTGATGGTCAAAATGGTTATCTCCCTGAGAAATGCACTGAATATATGCCAAAGGAGATTATACCGATAGCCACTGTTGGTTGACAGGATTAAAAATAATGACATATTTCTGATGGGTTAAGCCAAACTTGCTATTTTGCCGTCAATTATTGCCTTATTTGTGAAATAAAATCTGATCTATTGTGAGAGGATAAATTTTTATCCAAGGCATCAACCGATTGATATCGTAAATGTAAGTAAATATTGAGCACTATGCTGAGGAGATTATTAGAATTGATTTCAGCTTGTGTTGTTGACCTTAATATATAGGAATCCAGAATGTTTAAACGTATTTTAGTAACGCTTGTAACTGCATGTTCTCTGAGCGCAATGGCACCTCTGGCTCTGGCTGCGGGTGAAACCCATGTGAAGCTGATGACAACAGAGGGTAATATTGAACTGGAATTAAATAGCCAGAAAGCGCCGATTACAACCAAAAACTTTATTGAATACGTCAATGAGGGCTATTATAACAATACAATTTTTCATCGGGTAATCCCTGGATTTATGGTTCAGGGGGGCGGTTTTACCAAAGATTTGCAGCAGAAAGCGACTAAAGAAGCTATTAAAAATGAAGCGGATAATGGGCTGCGTAATTTACGCGGAACGATTTCCATGGCGCGTACCGCTGATAAAGACAGTGCTACTAGTCAATTCTTTATCAACGTAGCGGATAATGCTTTCCTTGATCATGGTCAGCGTGACTTTGGCTATGCAGTATTTGGTAAAGTCGTAAAAGGTATGGATGTTGTAGATAAAATTTCTCAAGTAAAAACTGAAAATGTTGGTCCCTATCAGAATGTGCCGGTGAAACCCGTGGTTATCCTGTCTGCTAAGATTATTCCTTAACTTTTTTCTGAGACATTAATGATCAACTGCGATTATGGCAGTTTCTGGTCTCTCGGTGAATTTTCATCTGATTAACAATTTGGGCCTTCATTTAATGCAGGCCCGTTTTACCGTTATTCATACAGCTTCTTGGTAAATTCTTTATTTTCTTCGGTTCGTGGATAATATCTGTCTTTGTAACACTTCTTCTCTTTACTCTCACAGTGAACACCATTACTCAAAGTGTAGGATGAAGGGTCAAAATCTTTCCCATCACCAATCATTTCTTTCAAGTGTTTCGAAGCTTTTTTCCCTAAATATCTCTCGGTGAGTTTTAGCGATAAACCTTGCTGATCAGCGCAGTATTTTCCTTTTTTATCACAAATAACCCCTTTTGCCGGGAAGAAAATATTTGCAGCTTTAGTTGCAGCCAGCGCGGGGAAGGACAACAAAAAAAGAGATGCTATAATCAGTTTTGTCTTCATAACAATTACCTTACTTATTGAATATCAAAAAGAGCCTATGTTTTGTAGCGGTATGAGAGTAAGTTGGTTGAGGAAAAAGTAGTCATTGATTTTGTTACACTATGCTGCAAGTGCTTATGTGCTATGATAGCCGCCCCGTTGTCGTTAGGCCGTTTTACCTGAAATCATGTTGTTCATGATAAACAAATTGCAGGATTGGCAGGACAACAAATACAGCGATAAAAATGGGTAGGATAGACTCCTATGTTATTAATAATAGATAACTATGATTCTTTTACGTATAACTTATATCAATATTTTTGTGAATTGGGAACAGATGTTTTAGTCAAGCGTAATGATGAATTACAGCTTGAAGATATTGAGCGATTAGCGCCTACACATCTGGTTATTTCCCCAGGCCCTTGCACCCCAAATGAAGCAGGAATTTCTCTGGCTGCGATTTCTCATTTTGCGGATAAATTGCCGATTCTGGGTGTTTGCCTTGGGCATCAGGCAATTGGGCAGGCATTCGGCGCCAGTGTAGTAAAAGCTAGGGAAGTGATGCATGGGAAAACTTCTGCTATTCATCATAATCAGCAAGGTGTGTTCAAAGGGCTTAACCGGCCATTAACGGTTACCCGTTACCATTCATTGGTGATTGCCGCAGAGACTTTACCAGCCGCATTTGAAGTTACTGCATGGAGTCAGCATAACGGCAATGTAGATGAGATCATGGGAATTCGTCATCGTACTTTGCCCTTGGAAGGTGTGCAGTTCCACCCTGAAAGTATTCTCAGCGAGCAAGGGCATCAGCTACTGAGTAACTTCCTTAGATATTAACCAGATACCAATAATTTCTTCATTTATTCATCTTTTTCATTTGCCCATCTTTGATTTTTTATGCATATTCAGTGATTATAATTTCATTTTTGAATGGCGTATATATAAAAAACGGGTGGGAAAATGATGGAGCATGCCGCAGTAAACAGAAATACATACGATCAAGTCATGTTGCCAATTTATTCACCGGCACAGTTTATACCGGTGAAAGGGCAAGGCAGCCGTGTATGGGATCAGCAAGGGAAAGAGTATATTGATTTTGCCGGTGGTATTGCTGTTATGGCTTTGGGGCATTGTCATCCTGAGTTAGTGGATGCTTTAAAGCAGCAAGGGGAGAAACTTTGGCATATCAGTAATATTTTCACCAATGAACCAGCTTTGATACTCGCGCAGAAACTGATTGATGCAACTTTTGCGGAGCGGGTATTTTTTGCCAACTCGGGAGCGGAAGCGAATGAAGCTGCATTTAAGCTGGCGCGTCATTATGCCATTACCCGTTACCATCCATATAAAACCAAAATCATCGCATTCCATCAGGGGTTTCATGGTCGTACCCTGTTTACGGTCTCTGTTGGTGGTCAACCAAAATACGCTGATGGTTTTGGGCCAAAACCCGCAGATATTATTCATGTGCCTTTTAATGACTTAGATGCAGTAAAGGCGGTCATGGATGACCATACTTGTGCTGTTGTATTAGAACCTGTTCAGGGAGAAGGGGGAGTCACGCCGGCGACACCCGCATTTATTCATGGGTTGCGTGAACTTTGCGATAAGTATCAGATATTGTTGGTATTTGATGAAGTACAAAGTGGAATGGGCCGTACCGGTAAGTTATTTTCTTATATGTATTATGATGTTGTGCCGGACATTATCACCACAGCGAAGGCGCTGGGAGGTGGTTTCCCTGTCAGTGCTATGCTGACTACAGCGAATATCGCTTCGGTGATGGTGCCGGGAACTCACGGCACAACTTATGGTGGTAATCCGCTGGCTTGTGCGGTTGCAAATGCTGCTTTTGACATTATCAATACGCCAGAGGTCTTGGATGGTGTTGAAAAACGTCATCATTTGATTGTGAATTTTCTGAATGATATCAATCAAAAATATTCGATATTTGGTGAAATCCGTGGCAAGGGATTGCTGATTGGTGCGGAACTAAAAGCGCAGTATCAGGGAAAATCTAAAGAGATCCTGCAACTGGCGGCTGAAAATGGTCTGATGTTATTGAGTGCCGGTAATGATGTACTGCGTTTCACGCCTTCGCTGATTATCAGTGAAGAGGAGATAGCCCAGGGGATGGAACGGCTGGAGAAGGCAATTAGTCAGTTGGTGTAAATAAAAATCAGCGCAATATAATGCGCTGATTAATTAGGAATTAACGTGTACCGTAAACAACAATTGTTTTGCCGTGTGCGGAGATCAGATTTTGATCTTCCAGCATTTTTAAAATACGGCCAACCGTTTCACGGGAACAGCCAACAATCTGACCAATTTCCTGACGAGTGATTTTGATTTGCATTCCGTCCGGGTGGGTCATTGCATCTGGTTGTTTCGCCAGATTCAGTAAAGTCTGAGCAATCCGGCCGGTTACATCCAGGAAAGCCAGGTTACCGACTTTCTCAGAAGTTGTTTGCAAACGGCTTGCCATTTGGGCAGATAAACGCATTAAAATATCTGGGTTTACCTGAATCAGTTGACGGAATTTTTTATAGGAAATTTCCGCTACTTCACAGGCGCTTTTGGCCCGTACCCAGGCTGTACGCTCTTGTCCTTCTTCAAATAATCCAAGCTCGCCAATGAAATCTCCCTGGTTTAAATAGGAGAGGATCATCTCTTTGCCTTCTTCATCTTTAATCAAAACCGCAACAGAACCTTTTACGATGTAGTAAAGCGTCTCTGCTTTTTCGCCTTGATGAATAAGCGTGCTTTTGGATGGATATTTATGAATATGGCAGTGTGACAAAAACCATTCAAGAGTGGGGTCTGTTTGTGGCTTGCCGAGAACCATTCGCTTCATCCTCTGTTGTTATCGCTGCCTAAATAACACGAGAACCTAAAAGTTTCTCGTCAGGCTGGCTTAAAAGACACTAGCTTAACATATTAGTTTGCTGAAAAACCGACAGGTGAGGGTTTTATATAGGTTATCTGAAATTTGAAACTTGAGTATTGATCTTAACCCATATATACCCAGACCTGCTTCTGTTTTTAACACAGGAAAAGGCTTCTGTCTTGTCTTGTATTGTTTCAGCACAATAAACCGCTCATTAGATTGCCAGTTTAATACTGAAAGAGTAGGCTTTGATGCAAAAAATGACTTAAGGGGTACTTATGCAAGCGCGGGTAAAATGGGTTGAAGGGTTGTCTCTTTTGGGGGAGTCGTCTTCGGGTCATCAGATAATGATGGATGGAAATGCCGGCGATAAGGCACCGAGCCCAATGGAAATGGTATTAATGGCAGTTGGCGGTTGCAGCACGATTGATGTTATTTCTATTTTGCAGAAAGGTCGATATGACATAAAAGATTGTGAAGTGAAATTAACTTCTCGCCGTCGTGAAGAGGCGCCACGCTTGTTTACTTCTATTAATCTGCATTTTATTGTTACCGGCAAGGATTTATCAGATAAAGCAGTTGAACGCGCCGTCACGCTTTCCGCAGAGAAATATTGTTCTGTTTCGTTGATGTTGGGGAAATCAGTTGAACTTACCTACAGCTTTGAAATTAAAGAGGCAGAGTAAGATATTATTTCCTGATTGAAAAATAACGACAGGTAACTAATATCAGTTACCTGTTTTTTTAACTGAATAATATGAGAAGTGGATTCAAACGCTGAGTTTTCTGGATTTATCCCAGGTTTTAATCAACAAATTTTTTCCCCTTCCAGTAATCGCTGTACCAATGGCGTCATAATTAATTCCATGGCCAGTCCCATTTTTCCACCGGGAACTACGATGGTATTAATGCTTGAAACAAATGAACCTTGTAACATTGATAAAAGATACGGGAAATCAATTTGAGTGAGGTCACGGAAACGGATGACAATAAAACTTTCATCCAGGGATGGAATGGCTTTGGCTGAAAATGGATTGGACGTATCAACAGTCGGGACGCGCTGGAAATTTATATGTGTCCGGGAAAATTGGGGGGTAATGTAGTTAATATAATCATCCATAGAACGAACAACGGAATCCATCACCGCTTCCTGTGAGTGTCCCCGTTCTCCGGTATCGCGGATAAGTTTCTGTATCCATTCAAGGTTGACAATCGGCACCACCCCCACTAGCAGATCGACATGACTGGCAACATTATGTTGTGGTGTTACCACGCCACCGTGCAGGCCTTCATAAAACAGCACATCGGTCTGCTTTGGCAAGGCTTCCCACGGAGTAAATGTACCGGGGAGCTGGTTGTAAGGAACCGCGTCATCATAGGTGTGAAGGTACTTACGGCAACGGCCTTCACCCGCTTCACCATAGTCAATCATGGTTTTTTCCAGCATGCCAAAATCATTGGCTTCTGGCCCAAAATAACTGATATGTCTGCCTTGCTCCTTGGCTTTACGGATTGCTGCGTCCATTTCAGGGCGGGTATAGCGATGGAAACTATCCCCCTCTATCTGTGCTGCGCTGATGTTAAGTTGCTGGAAAATCTTACGGAAAGCTAAACTGGTTGTTGTTGTTCCGGCACCGCTGGAGCCGGTAATCGCAATAATCGGATGTTTGGCAGACATAAGCAGTAAACTCCATAATGTTAAGAATGGAACATTTCTTTTGGCATAATATTGATGCTTTCATGCAGTTCAGACCACACCAGCATAACATCCCCCTGCTCCAACTGACGACGTATGTCAGCGACTTTCTGCTCAAGGGATTTTTCATATTCGCCGTAGTCAGTGCCTTCCCGCAGGATAAAACTCTCTATCAAATTTAGCAGAGTTTCTGGCTCCAGCTGTTGCCATGGAATAATCATCGTTGTTGCTCCAGATAAGATGACAGCCAGCCTGGAATACGTTGTTCCAGCCACATTTGTGGTTTTTTGAGTGAACCGCTGACAAAGCCGACATGTCCACCATGTTCTGTCAATTGGTATTCAATATTTTTGGGTAAGGTGTTGAGATCAGGGATGACTTCTGGCGCCATAAAGGGATCGTCTTTGGCATGAATAATCAACAGTGGCACCGTAATGTCAGACAGGCGTGGCAGAGCGCTGCACTGGTGGTAGTAGTCCGCTGCATCTCTAAAACGGTGGATTTTTGCGGTTACAATTTCATCAAATTCACGAATATGTTTCAATCCTTTTACTTGGGACAGATTGATAGGCAGAGAACCTGGGTAGCGTAGCAATTTGCGGGTAACATTACGTTTCAGATTGTTAAGCAAATAGCGCTCGTAAACCTGAGAAAATCCTTTTTCTATCCGGCTGGAACAGGCTTCTAACATCAGAGGGGCAGAAACAATAACTGCCGCATTGAGCCGGGCCTGTGTTTTTTCTTCTGCCAGATAGCAGGCCAGCATATTACCGCCGACGGAATAACCCACGGCTGAGGTTGGCACATCACCGTAGGTCTGTTTTAACCAGTTCAGAAAATAACGGGCATCTCCTGTTTCGCCAGAATGATAGAGACGTTTTTGGCGGTTCGGTTCACCACTGCATCCACGGAAATGCATGACAACGCCAAGCCAGCCTTTTTTCTGACAGATACGAAGCAAACCGTGAGCATAAGGGCTGTGGAAACTGCCTTCCAGACCATGAAACAGGATCAGCCGTGGCTTATGTGCTGCGGTTGCTGGATCTTCACTCCATGCCAGGTCAACAAAATCGTTATCCGGCAAATTAAGTCGTTGCCAGTATGGTTGCAGTTCAGGATACCGCCGCACCAGACGCGGGAGTAGTGTCTGCAAATGCGGATTACTGGCTCCGGTTAGAGGACGAAAGATATCGGACATAATGGTTTCGGGTTAAATGATTAGTTATCTTGTATGGTAAATAACATACTGATATTTTCTGTGAAAGGGAAACTCAATTATTCAGGATGAAAGGAACCATTCATGACAGCAAGCCTGATTTTTTCATTAATAACTTTTTTGTTTATTTCTGCGATTACCCCAGGTCCAAACAACATGTTACTGACCTCATCTGGTGCCAACTTTGGTTTTGTCCGTTCTTTGGGATTGACAGCGGTTCTGCTCTGCTGCGGGCGCTGACTTGTGGTGATGTGCAAATCGGCAATATCAAGTCAAATCGACATTTTTATTGCCGAACAGCAGAGTCAGGACAAAACCGCTGATATAAGCAACCACCAATCCGGTGGCATAAACTGCCATCCCGATAAAAATACCGTTGTTGGAGGTCATCAGTGGCAGTGCGACCAACCCGGATGGACCGAAAACCGTATTCAATCCAATAGGTAAACCTAAATAAGCCACCAGACCGATAAAGAACCCCCCGGTGGCCCCGCCCAAACAAGCGGTGATAAAAGGTTTGATGCGTGGCAAGGTTACTCCGTAAATCAAGGGTTCACCGATACCGAGAAAGCCTGGAATAATGGCGCCTTTTATCTGAGTACGCAGCAGAGAATCTTTATTCGCTTTGACATACAGCGCCAGTGCTGCACCAACTTGTCCGCCTCCAGCCATAGCGAGGATTGGGAACAGAGAGTTAAAGCCTTGTGCGTCCATTAGCGCGAAATAGACCGGGACGAATCCCTGATGTACACCAAACATAACGGCGAGCAGAAATAGTCCTGCTAATATCGCAGTACCAAAAGGATTGCCGTTAAGATTAAGGAATAACCATGACATGCCGCTAAACAGATAGCTTCCTAACGGCATGATAATAATAAAGGCGATTGCTCCCATGATCAGCAGGGTAATCGCTGAAGTGAGGATCATATCCAGATTGTCCGGAATGATCTTACGAACTTGTCGTTCTACCCATGCTCCCAGAATAGCGGCAATAAGAACACCGATAATATTGCCGCGTGGATCGATACTGTAACCAAAGAAAGTGGAGATACCGGAGTAGAAACCGCTGGTGGCATCCGGGTTATAGCCCAGTACAAACAGCGAGGCGATAATCGCGCCGTTTATACCGGAACCACCAAAGGCTTTTTGCGCGTTATAGCCAACCAGGATACTCAAAAAGCTGAACATTCCTTTACTGAATACTTTCATATAACCGATGATTTCAATTAATACGGTATTAGGATGTTCAGCACCCTGAATGGCGATCTGTTCAAGTAAAGTGGCAAAGCCCAACAATAGACCAACGGCAATAAAGCCGGGGATCATCGGTGTAAAAATAGTAGCGAATTTCGTCAGGAATTTATGTACTGCACTAACCTGCTTCTCTTTAAACTGTTTTTTATTGGCGGAGGCTATATGGGTTAAATCAGTGTCGTTCCGTGCCGGTTGTTCTGTATGGGCAGAAGAATCCAGCAATTGATTCATTATTTCAGCCGCAGCCTGGGCTTTTCCCGGTCCAAGGACAATTTGCAACTGGTTATCACTTTCAATAATACCCAGCACATTGGGGATCTGTTTCAGTGCGGCTTTATCCACCTGAGTATTATCATGCAGTGTCAGTCGTAGGCGGGTCATACAGTTACCACATTGAGCCACATTACCCGCATTGCCGATAGCTGTAAGGATCTGAACAATTAGTGCTTGATTAATTTTAGCCATCTTATTTATTCCTTCTCAGAAAGGAAAAGATTACCGAGTTGTTGAGATTGCCGGGCGAATAAAACCGTGATTCTTTTCCAGTAACGCTTTTGCCTGTTGAGCATCTATTCCTGCCAGAATCATCACAATGGCTGTTTTGCAATGTCCATCACATGCAACCAGTGCTTGCTCAGCTTGTGCACGGTCGCATTCTGTGGCTGCCATAACGATATTTTTCTGCCTTTCAACCAATTTGGCATTTGTCGCTTCTACGTCCACCATCAGATTGCCATAAACTTTTCCTGTGCGGATCATGGCGCCGGTAGTGAGCATATTGAGGATCAGTTTTTGTGCTGTACCGGCTTTCATACGTGATGAACCGGTGACAATTTCCGGCCCAACGACGGGTATCATGGCAATATCGGCTGCTTGTGTCATCGGGCTGTCAGGATTACAACTGATACAGGCGACGGTGGCTCCCACTGATTTCGCATACTCCATAGCACCCAGAACATAAGGTGTACGGCCACTGGCGGCAATACCAACCAATACATCTTTAGAGTTAAAGTTTAGCGCTTGAAGATCATTTGTGCCTAATTGCCGGTTATCTTCTGCATTTTCAACGGCCCTCAAGATGGCTTGATGCCCTCCTGCAATCAAGCCAATCACCTGTTCCGGTCTGGAGCCATAAGTGGGGGGGCATTCACTGGCATCCAGAATCCCTAACCGGCCGGATGTACCGGCGCCAATATAGATTAAACGGCCTCCCTGGCGGAAAGCTTCGGCAATTTTATCTACCGTTGCAGCGATTTGCGGCAAAGTTTGCTCTACCGCCAGTGCGACTTTTTTATCTTCATCATTAATGATTTGTAGCATCTCAAGGGTAGGCAGAGTGTCAATGCAGGTACTGGCTGGGTTGCGGCTTTCTGTCACCATACTGTTGAGATTGATTTTCATATTACTTTCCTAACAGGAATATTTTTGAAATGATAAATAGTTATTTACTCTTCTTTGTAATAAAGTGCAAATCTGGTCGGTGTTTCGACAGAAGCGATAGCTTTGTGGAGTGAATATATTTTATCGGTTATAGAACAAAGTGCTGTGAATAGGTTTGAGAAAATTTTTGTTTTTTTATATAAGTGAGAAACGTAAATGCTAAGCATATATATTACATATGCTTAGCTTGTTTTCAATAAATTCTGTCATCCCATATACTATAGGCTGATGTACCTGCCGTTACGTGATTCCAAGATATAGATCTATATTTGAGAAGGACTTTTTCATACGGCATCATTTCATTATTATTTATCGAATTCGGGTAGGTGCAAGAAATGTCAACAATGCTCGCTTCTGTTAATTTGACCTCATAGAAAAGTTCTAACTTCCCTGCGGTGTTTGTTCTATAAAAGAGAAAAACCGCATGCAGTAGTTCGTTTGAAGAGATTGCCATTGATAATAATGGAGATGATTTATCTATTGGCTTAATGAACTGCAATGGGTGATGATCTACATTTTGTTCGCGAGTTATCATATGACTTAAACTCAATACCTGTATTTGATCTTCGTACCCCTTTTGATATCGGTTTCCTATAGAGTCCAGAGTTGAACAACCAGCAGAAATTAAACCTTGTTTCTTACCATTTAACGACAAATAAATTATATGTGACATAAACAATTACCATATGAGTTCTTTGTTTAAATTACCTAAGCTGTGTGCTTAGGTGGTGGAAATATAACCTTAACATTAAAATATAAAAAAATAATAGTTTAATATCGAATTTTTCCATAAAAAATTTATAACACTTTATTTACTTATCTTATAAGGGATAATTTTAAGTGCTACTATTTACAAACGCTTTGCCATTATATAATAGATGTGGTTATTTTCTATATAATGGTGTTATACTCTAATTTTAATTGTGAATGGGTTTAGTCGTATGGACGATAGAGATAGAGAACAGTTATTGCAACAACTAAGTGATGCGTTAGAGAATAGCTCGTTAGTTTCAGAGGAGAAACTGGCATTGATGATGATGCTATGTTTTCAGCTTTTATCGTCAATTGAAGCTGATCTAATTAATATGAGAGTTTCGGATGGTCGTACTCTTTCACTCAAATTGGAAACTCCATCCATTAAACACTAGTGTGGCGATTTTTGATTAATTCATTTTTTAGGGAGATAAAAAATGGCAAACTATATTGAACATTACATAAAAATGACACAAGAGGCCAACCGAGTGTTGGCTCTAAAGGCCGAGGAGATAGGTAGTGAGCTAAGAGATGTAGCAGAAGATACAGTAGATCTGATAGAGAGAGGGGCAACGCGAGCAATTTGGAGAACATCATATTTCTTTGATGGCTATGAAGATGTAAATACTAAAATAAATAGTGAAGATAAGAGAATGATTTTGACTATATGGAATATAGTCAACGGAACGAATTTTAGTTTCATAAAGGAAGTGGCAAAGGTATTTACTGACGAGTTATTAAAGAACCAGAATGAGGAAGCGAAAAAAATAATATATCTTAAGTTATTAAAGGTTTTTTCTAATTTATCAACATCTAAAGCTACAAAATACTCTATATCTATTGTGATAGCAGATGCTATATATCTTTCTTTAATTCGTAATGTTGTTATAAGGAACGCTATTCGAAAATTTGCAAATGGTGCTTTATTTACTTTTCAATCATATGGTTACTTTGATAAAGCTACTGTATCAGACGATAAACTAAAAAGAGAGTGTCCACTTTTTTACTGGGCGTTATACAACCTGAAATTGGAAATGTTGTATTTTATATTTGAACCTGTATTGTCAAAGGGTGTTAGCCTTATTGGGAAAAAGTGTAGCGAAGATGATATTGTTTCTGAGATTATTGGAATAATTAATCATGAATAAAGTAAAAAAAATTTTTAGCAGAGAGTGGTTTAAGGATCTTTTTCTAATATGGTTTAAGGATCTTTTGTGGTCAACTATACCTGTAATAATTATTTTTGTTTGGTCAATGATGGCTGTAGTCTTTTTTCCAGATATATGGGGATGGTTAGCATTGTTTGGTGTTATTGTTGTTTTTATTTGTCTTTTTGTTTTTTCATATATAAGTGAGAAGCGTATAAATGATAAGCGTAAAAGCTAAGCATATAAATAAGATTCCAAAATAGCGCTACATCTTATACTACTCATAATTCTATGTATAACAATGGGTTGAAGAAGGTCATGTGTAGAAGAATTATGAAACGTTATTTATATGCTTAGCTTTGGCTTATTTTTAATAAATTCTATCATCCTATATACTATATGGTTGATGTGCCTGCTGTTATGTAATCCTAGGATATAGATTTGTATTTTTGAAGGACTTTTTCATGCTGTATCATTTTATTATTGTTTATCGAATTCGATTAGTATACGAGTGTGAAGGTGAGTAAAAAAATTTTTAGTAAGGAATGGTTCAAAGATCTTTTTTTTATATGGACTAAAGATCTTTTGTGGAACACAATTCCTTTTATCTTGATTATCGCTTGGTCAGCTATGGCCGCAGCTTGTTTTCCAGATATATGGGGGCGATTAACATTATTGGGTATTGTGGTTGTTACGGCTTTTGTTTTTTGGTGTATTAGTAAGAGGAAATAAATATATTTATATATGTTTAGCTTAGTTTGTCTTTAATAAATGCTATATATGTCTGTATTTAAGAAGGACTTTTTCATGCTGCATCATTTTATTATTGTTTATCGAATGCGATTAGTATATGAGTAAAAAATTTTTTAGTAAGGAATGGTTCAAGGATCTTTTTTTAATATGGTTTAAGGATCTCTTGTGGGAGATGATTCCTTTTGGGATTATTGTTATTTGGGCATTTGTAGCTAATATCTTTTTTCCAGATATATGGTTTAGCTTAACTTTGGTTGGTATTTTTATTGTTTTTGTTGCTATGTGGTTTATTGGTAAACGTTGTTAAGCATATATATTTATATATGCTTAGCTTAGTTTGTTTTTAATAAATGCTATATGTGTCTGACATTATGTGACCCTAGTATATAGATTTGTATTTAAGAAGTACTTTTTCATACTGCATCATTTTATTATTGTTTATCGAATTCGGTTAGTATATGAGTAAAAAATTTTTTAGTAAGGAGCGGTTTAAGGAGCTTTTTTAATATGGTTTAAGGATCTTTTGTGGGAGTTAATTATTCTTTGGATTATTGTTATTTTGGTATTAATTTACTCAAAAAAGAAATGGAGAGGAAACTAAGAACGCCAGAAGCTAATCTCAATCAATTTCCTCATAACTGGGGACATTATGGAAAATAAAAAAATATTGTACATATAATCATTGCTATTTTAGCGTCATTCACTTTCTTTTTGACAGGAGAAAATTTAATTTCTTTTGTTAAAATGGATGATGAAATAACATTCTCAAGTAGTGTTTTTATGATATTTTTTTAATATAACTGGCCGTTATCCTAAGCATCATGATAGCTTTAATAAATATTTTAGTTCGATAACCATTATTGCATTTTTTTAAATGTTATCATATCTTTCTATGTGGATTATAAATTAAGAGGTGATAACTATTTGGTATGTGAAAGAATATCCTGGATGTTGCTAAATACCTATGTAAAAGATATTAAACTATGTGATTGATATTATTTCATCTAAATATAATTAATTTTTTCATAACTGGTGACGTTATGGGGGAAGTATTATACATATAACCGGTGATCTTGTTCTTTTTATTTAAATAATATAATTCATATTAATAAATTGGAATGTAAAGTTAAAGTATATTTTAACTATGATTTTGATCTCTAACCAATAAAAACTGGCTTATTTAAAATTAAATTACAATATTTAAAAATAGCATACGTCAGGTAAATTGCACTATCCTGCATAGCAGGAATTACATATCACAGGGTGGCTGGTAATTGATATAGGAAAATTTTTAAAAATAAAAAAATTATCATTTTCTAATGCATTTTATTTAATTGAATTACTTACTTGTTTATCTAGAAAACATGGGTAAATCGTTAAGGGAAATGTCGTGATATATATAGCCGACTTTTTTAGAATAAATTAATTGATCATCGTATAGTTGTTGTTTAATCTTTGTTTAATTAATTTAAGTGTAAATAATTCAGTTTACTACTGAAATAGTAACCCAAAGAAAGTATATGAGATAAACCTGAGTGGTGAAAATGTGGATATACGTAATCTAAAAGCTTTTATCGTGTTAGCTGAAACACTTAATTATCATAAGGCTTCTCAAATATTAAATATTTCACAACCTGCGTTGACAAAGAAAATTAATGCACTGGAAAATTTATTTGGCGCTCTACTTTTCTCCAGAGGGCCAAATGGGACCAGGCTAACTGATTTTGGGCAAAAAACATTAGAAAATGCTCAGAAATTACTGGGGCATTTTGAGCAGTTTCAGATTCAGGTTCACCATGATTTGCAAGACGACTCACCAAATTATCTTTATGTGAGTTCCTGTTTTCCTATTTATGATTCTGGGAAAATGAAAGAGCCGATTTTTTTAGGTAAACAGGAAAAAACCGTGCTTGTGCTAATTACAGGTTTGCCATTCCAACAGCAGATGAGTTTGTTAAATTCTGGTCTATTGCATATTGCTATTGTTCCTTTGCCGTTAACCTCATCACTGATGCCTAAGAGGATTTTTACTGAAAAACTCGTTTATTTTTTTAAAAAAGGTAGTGATTGGATTCAAAATTTTGCTGAATTTAATGCTGAAATAGCCTCCTTATATCACCTTATTGATACTGATGAGAATGATATGTCTCTTGATTTTGCCGATGTCATCAACACATTTTCTATTTATGATAAGAGCATGAATTTAATGTTAAAAACTAATGATATTATAGTAATGACTGAATTGATAATAAAACATAATGGCTTTTCTTTAGTTCCGCAGAAAGTGGTTCGTTCAATTCCATCACAATATATTGATTTACTTGAAATTTTAGAAACTGATATGGAGATTGATTTTGGTATCTTATGGAGTCCAGTTATAGACTGTGATTTGATAAATGCAGCGAAACTATTTTCTTCATTAGTTGATAATATGTGAATCAGAAAAACGTGGGTGGATTCGACTAATAAATGCAATTTTAGATGAAAATAAATTTCATATGATTTTTTAATTAAAATTAAAATTAAAATTAAAATTAAAATTTTACGATAATAATATTCATTTTTGTGAATGGGTTAATAATATGAATGAGATTTTTTGGTGTAAATATTATCAAAAATAAAGCGGATTGTTTTCTCCGCTTTATTTTTTTAATGTTATTTATGAAAGTATTTACCCTTCAAACTCTTGCGTCATTTGCTCAAGTTGCTCCTGAATTTCCATCCACGCTAATTCAATTTCTTCCAGTTTTGATTTGGTTTGATTTTGTTTTTGCAGATATTCAGTCAATTCTGCTTTACGGCTATTATCATAGACAGCGCTGTCTGACAGCTGTTCTTCTAATACGGTCAGTTCGTTACCCAGTTTATCCATCTGTTTTTCCAGATTGGTCAGCTGTTTGCGCAATGGCTGCGTTTGGTTACGGAAGTCAGCCTGACGCCGTTTTTGATCTTTTCTTTCTTGAGCACTTTGACCGGAAGATTCTTTTTCCTTATCGGTGTTCTCACGTAATTGCTGATTTTGTTGACGCTGCTGATCTGTTAGCCATTGTTGATAATCTTCCAAATCGCCATTGAAAGATTCTACCCGGCCATCGTGAACCAAATACAATTCATCGGTTGTTGAACGCAGTAGATGCCTGTCATGGGAAACCACAACCAATGCACCATCAAAATCGATCAGCGCTTCTGTCAGGGCCTGACGCATATCCAGGTCGAGGTGGTTGGTTGGCTCATCAAGCAACAGAAGATTAGGGCGTTGCCAAACCATCAATGCTAAAACCAGACGTGCTTTTTCTCCCCCGGAGAAACGCCCGCTTGGGTCAGTGACTTGATCACCTTTGAAACCAAAACCCCCCAGATAATCCCTGAGTTGCTGCTCTGTTTCCTGTGGCGCAAGGCGTGCTATATGCTGTAATGGTGATTCATCAGCACGCAGATATTCCAACTGATGCTGGGCGAAATATCCCAGTTTGATCCCTTTGGCTAATTCCACGTCTCCACTCTGAGATTGCAGCTCACCAGCCAGTAATTTGATCAACGTGGATTTACCGGCGCCGTTACGACCAAGCAGGCCAATGCGGGAGCCGGGAACTAAATTCAGTTTGATGGAGTTCAAAACCGTCCGTTCGCCATAGCCTGCGCTGACTTTTTCCATTTTCAGCAGTGGATTTGGCAGACTTTCCGGTTTACGGAAACTGAAATGGAACGGGTTATCAACATGGGCAGGTGCTATCAACTCCATCCGCTCCAGCATCTTGATACGGCTCTGAGCTTGTTTGGCTTTACTGGCCTTGGCCCGGAAACGGTCAATATAACTTTGCAGATGTGCCACTTTCTCCTGCTGACTTTTATAAAGTGCTTGTTGTTGCGCCAGTTTGGTCGCGCGCTGACGTTCGAAAGAGGAGTAGTTGCCACTGTATTCAAACAGTGATTGTTGTTCGATATGAAGGATTTTATCGGCAATCGGGTCCAGAAAATCCCGGTCATGGGAGATAAGGATTAATGTACCGGGGTAGTTTTTCAGCCATTTTTCCAGCCAGATCACTGCATCCAGATCAAGATGGTTGGTTGGTTCGTCAAGTAACAACAAATCAGAACGGCAGAGCAAGGCTTGCGCCAGATTGAGGCGCATACGCCATCCACCGGAAAACGCACGTACTGGTTGATTCAGTTGATCCTGAGAAAAGCCTAGACCGTGAAGTAAACTTGATGCTCTTGAACGGATGGTCCAGGCTTGAATCGTGTCCAGTTGGTTGTGTAGATGAGCGATCAAATTACCGTCATTTTTTTCATTGGCTAATTGTAGTTGTCGTTCCAGTTGACGGAATTCACGATCACCATCAATGACATATTCCAGAGCAGGTATTTCCAGTGCCGGTGTTTCTTGATTCACCCAAGCCAGCGCCCAGTTAGTGGGAAAAGTGAATGTTCCTGCTTCAGCTTGAAGTTCATTTTTTAATAGTGCAAGTAAGGTAGATTTACCACAGCCATTTTTCCCTACCAGACCCACTTTCTGTCCGGGATTGATAGTGGCGCTGGCATTATCCAGCAAGACACGGATTCCGCGACGAATTTGTAATGAAGAGAAAACAATCATAGGTGTCGTTTGTATAGAGTATGTTAAATTATTAGAAAATAATGGGACAATAAGCGCCCTGATTTTGTCACTTTGTATGCATGGTAACGGAAAATACGTGTCCTGACACGTTCTTGAGGAGGGAACGATGTTACAGCCGCCTAAAGTCCTGCTGCTGTATGCCCATCCTGAGCCACAGGATTCAGTAGCAAATCGCGTTTTGTTGCAACCTGTGCTGGATTTAGAGCATGTTACGGTTCACGACTTATATAGAGCTTATCCAGATTTTTTTATTGATGTTTACCATGAGCAACAACTGCTTCGTGAACATCAGGTAATTGTCTTTCAACATCCATTATATACCTACAGTTGTCCTGCTTTATTAAAGGAGTGGATGGATCGCGTGCTGACGCGGGGGTTTGCCAGTGGTACCACCGGCTTGGCATTACAGGGGAAATATTGGCGTTCAGTGATCACCACCGGAGAGCCGGAAGGCGCTTTCCGGGCTGATGGTTATAACTTCTATCCGATGGAAGAGATTCTTCGCTCTTTTGAACTGACAGCATCCATGTGCCGTATGCATTGGTTATCACCGATAATTATTTATTGGGCACGTCGTCAAAAACCTGAACTTCTTGCTATCCATGCTAATGCTTATCGTGAGTGGCTCAAATCGCCATTATCATTAGGAGGGCTATAGCTATGGAGCATTCAGCGCAACTCAACGCCGGGGTATTATTTTTATTTGCTGCGGTAGTGGCAGTGCCGATCGCACAGAAATTCAGGATTGGGGCAGTATTAGGTTATCTGTTCGCCGGGATTGTCCTTGGCCCGTGGGGGTTAAGCTTTATCAGGGATGTTGATGATATTCTTCATTTCTCTGAGTTGGGGATCGTTTTCCTGATGTTTATTATCGGCCTTGAACTTAATCCTTCTAAACTCTGGCAACTCAGGCGATCGATTTTTGGTGTTGGTGCGGCCCAGGTTATTTTCACCGCAGGTGTGCTGGCTGGGCTGTTATATCTGACCGATTTTTCGTGGCAGGCGGCGGTTATCGGTGGTATCGGGATGGCGATGTCCTCAACAGCAATGGCTCTGCAACTGATGAAAGAGAAGGGCATGAACCGCAATGAAGGCGGGCAGCTTGGTTTCTCTGTTTTGCTGTTTCAGGATATGGCGGTGATCCCGGCTTTGGCGGTGATCCCGCTTCTGGCAGGTGAAACAGCATCCAGTGACTGGTATCGGATAGCGTTAAAAATAGCCGCCTTTGCCGTTATGTTGCTGGGTGGTCGTTATCTGTTACGTCCGTTGTTTCGTTTGGTCGTCAGAGCTGGGGTACGTGAGGTGTTTACTGCGGCGGCATTATTGGTGGTGCTCAGTTCGGCGTTGTTTATGGAAGCGCTGGGTTTTTCTATGGCACTGGGAACCTTTATCGCCGGTGTATTGCTGGCAGATAGTGAATATCGCCACGAACTGGAAATATCCATAGAACCGTTCAAGGGATTACTGTTAGGACTGTTTTTTATTTCGGTAGGTATGTCCCTGAATCTGGGCGTGCTACTGATACATTTGTCCGATGTGTTACTTGGCGTATTGGCTTTGGTCATTGTGAAAGGCGTTGTTCTTTATCTTATCGCATGGACTGCGGGCTTACGGGGTTCATCCTGCTTGCAATTTTCCGGCGTTCTCAGCCAGGGCGGAGAATTTGCTTTTGTTCTGTTTTCTGCCGCACTGGGCCAGAATGTACTCAATAGCGGGCAGATGGCTTTGTTGTTGGTTGTAGTGACGATATCAATGATGACAACGCCGCTTGTGATGCAACTGATAGATGCCATTTTGGCACGCCGTTATAATGCTCCGGATGAGACGGAAGAGCAGCCATTTGTGGAAGATAACGATCCACAGGTGATTTTAGTTGGTTTTGGCCGGTTTGGGCAGGTAATAGGCCGTCTTTTGATGGTGAATAAAATCCACATAACGGTGCTGGAGCGTGATGTCAGTGTTGTCAGTACCATGCGGCGTTATGGCTACAAAGTTTATTATGGTGATGCGGTTGAATTGGAATTGCTTCGTGCGGCAGGGGCGAATAAAGCCAAAGCGATAGTTATTACCTGTAATGAGCCGGAAGATACCATGATGATCGTTCATTTATGCCAAAAACATTTCCCGAATCTGCATATTATGGCGCGGGCAAGAGGACGCTTGGAAGCGCATGAACTGCTACAGAATGGCGTAGAAAATTTCACCCGCGAAACTTTCTCCAGCGCATTGGAATTGGGCCGTAAGACGTTGGTCGGATTGGGAATGCATCCGCATAAGGCTTATCGTGCAAAACATCATTTTCAGCGGTTGGATATGCGGATGCTGAGAGAATTGATGCCACAGATACAGGGTGATGTGGCTCAGATATCCCGTATAAAAGAGGCGCGACGGGAACTGGAAGAGTTGTTTGAGCGGGAAATGCTGAATGAGCGTCTCCAACCGGATGGTTGGAATGAACACGAACATATGACGAGTAGCGGAGCAAACAATGACAGTAAGCCGTAAAAGATTTATTGCTGGTGCTGTCTGCCCTGAATGTCACTCTCAGGACACGCTGGCAATGTGGCGGGAAGATCAGGTGGATGTGGTGGAATGTGTTCATTGTGGACATCAACAACGCCAAACTGATGAGAAAGTGGCCTCTCATGTGAGAAAACAGGAGCAGGTTATTGGTATTTTTACACCACAATAATTGTATGAATTTTAATGCGGGTGGGTACAGGGGCTTAGAATTCCGCTACAATCGGTGAAATTTTTAGGCCCACGGGTAGGAGATGTCATGAAAGTAGCAAAAGACTTGGTAGTCAGCCTGGCTTATCAGGTAAGAACGGAAGATGGTGTTTTAGTTGATGAGTCACCGGTGAGTGCGCCGTTGGACTATCTGCATGGCCGTGGTTCATTGATCAGCGGTTTGGAAAAAGCGCTGGAAGGCCGTGAGGCTGGTGAGAATTTTGATGTCAGCGTACAGGCTGATGATGCCTATGGTCAGTATGATGACAATTTGGTTCAGCGTGTGCCAAAAGATGTATTTGTTGGTGTTGATGAATTGGAAGTTGGCATGCGTTTCCTGGCTGATACCGACATGGGACCGGTACCCGTAGAAATCACTGCGGTTGAAGATGAGCACGTTGTGGTTGATGGTAACCATATGCTGGCTGGTCAGAATCTGAAATTCAATGTTGAAGTTATTGCTATCCGCGAAGCGACCGAAGAAGAGCTGGCTCATGGTCATGTTCACGGCGCGCATGGTCACGAACATGGTGAAGGGGGTTGCTGTGGTGGTCACGGCCATGACGATGGTCACCACCACCACAATGAAGGGAACGGATGCTGCGGTGGCGGTAGCTGCCATTGATAGATTAAAGCGGATTATCAGGCTTTAATCTTCAAAAAAGCGGGGCAAGCTTGGGAGAGTCGGTTTCTCTTACTTGCCCTGTGTATTGTGACTGGTTGTTTTTTTACTTAGTTAAAATCAGTAATGAGGTGGTGGCGTTTCTTCAGACTGTGAAGCGACCATTGATGGTTGAGTGGCTTTCAATCGTTCTGTCATCAACCGCAAATGCTCCCTCAACTTAGCCATCTCCATTTGCTGCTCAGTAACCACTTCGTTCAACTCTTCGATAGTGATTTCCTGAAAGGCAACTCGGCTTTCCAAATGTTCAAGCCGTTGCTCAAATTCTGACAGATCCATGATTTTCTCCCGTTTCAGGTCGTGTATGACTTGTGTTAGACACCTCATATTAATTAAGAGTAACCTATTATGCCCAGAATATTCTGTGAAATAGAGTTGTTATGAAACCTCTTTTCATTCATGTTGTCTTAACAGTTTTGGGGCACTAAAAAGCAGCAAATATTGTGTTGTGCTCCTGTAGACAGTTATAGTGACTTGATTGCATAACTTTTGCTGACGGTAAATATCCCCCAAAGTTATTGGAGAAATAGATGAAATTATTGTTTAAAGTGACCTTGCTTGCTGCCACATTGGCGATGGCTTTCAGCGCTCCTCAGGCGTTGGCTGCTAAAGCGGATAGTCAGAGCAGTACAGAATTGAACAGCGCATTTAAAACGGAAGATCAGCAAAATGCTTATGCTCTGGGCGCATCTTTAGGGCGTTATATGGAAAACACTCTGAAAGAGCAGAAATCTCTGGGTATCCCATTGGATAAAGATCAATTGTTGGCGGGTGTGCAGGATGCTTTTAATAACAAGAGCAAACTGAATGACAGCGAAATTGAAAATACTTTGCGTGCATTTGAAGGCAAAGTGAAGTCTGCGGCTGAAGCTAAGATGGAAAAAGAAGCCAGCGATAATGAAGCTAAAGGCGCTAAATATCGTGAAGCATTCGCCAAGGAAAAAGGTGTCGTTAAGAGCAAAACCGGCCTTTTGTATAAAATAGAAAAGGAAGGGAGTGGTAAAAAGCCTGCGGCAAGTGACACTGTCGTCGTAAACTATCAGGGAGCATTGATTGACGGCAAAGAGTTCGACAGTTCATATAAGCGTAATGAACCACTTTCTATTCGTCTGGACGGCGTTATCCCTGGCTGGACAGAAGGTCTGCAAAATGTGAAAAAAGGCGGAAAAATCAAACTGGTTATTCCACCAGAGCTGGCCTATGGTAAGGCTGGTGTTCCAGGCATTCCTGCAAACTCTACATTAGTGTTTGATATTGAGCTGCTGGATGTGAAAGCGGATACCAAAGCTAAGTAATCTATTCACTCAGTATCTTTGATGAATGTGGATAAAACCGTTGGTAGAGATTCTGTCAACGGTTTTTTGTTACTGAAAGCTGTGATAGAGGCCAAATGTCTGAATAGCTATGGCTTGACGATAATGTAATGTGGTTTTAACGTCACTATTTGATGTGAATGAAAAGATCTTTGACTGAGATCTCTGTTAAGCTGCGATAGTTGAATTTTCACAAGAAATTTTTATACGTTTATCACGTTGTGTTTTTAGCAAGACCTTGTCTGCGTTTGAAGGATGGTGTATTTAATGTCTAACCCGTTATTATCTGGTGATATCAATGATATCGATTTATTGGAAAACCAACCGTTTACTGAAACGGATCGCGAAATTTTAAAATCTTATGAAGCCGCAGTTGATGGCTTGGCTATGCTGATTGGTGGGCATTGCGAGATTGTCCTTCATTCACTGGAAGATCTTAAATGTTCAGCGGTCAGAATAGCTAATGGAGAACATACAGGTCGTAAAATAGGTTCACCTATCACTGATCTTGCGTTGCGTATGTTACATGACATTACAGATGAAGACTGTAGTGTATCCAAAGCCTATTTTACCCGAGCGAAAAGCGGCTCATTGATGAAGTCTGTCACTATTGCGATCCGCAACCGGAATCGCAGAGTGATCGGCCTCTTGTGCATTAATATGAATCTTGATGTCCCTTTCTCTGAAATAATTCAGACATTTATTCCAGAGGAAACCCATGACGTTGCACCAACAAATGTAAACTTTGCATCATCCGTGGATGATTTGGTTGCGCAAACGCTGGAATATACTATTGAAGAAGTTAATATTGATCGCAATGTATCTAATAATGCAAAGAACAGACAGGTGGTTCTGAATCTCTATGAGAAAGGCATTTTTGATATTAAAGACGCAATTAATCAGGTTGCTGAGCGTTTAAATATTTCTAAACATACTGTTTACCTCTATATTCGCCAGTTTAAAAATGGGGAATGCTTAGGGCCCGAACGGTAATGTCTTCGCTGTCTTATTGTCTGCTGGTCACGGGGCCTGCGTATGGCACCCAGCAAGCCAGCAGTGCTTACCAGTTCGCGCAAACTTTGATTGCGATGGGACATAAACTGAATACCGTATTTTTTTATCGGGAAGGGGTTTATAACGGTAATCAATTGACCACGCCAGCCAGTGATGAGTTTAATTTGGTTAACGCGTGGCAGATGATGGCAACAGAGCATCGGTTTGGCATACATATTTGTATTGCCGCTGCTCTTCGCCGTGGTGTCCTTGATACGCAGCAGGCGAATGAATTGAATTTACCTGTTGCAAACCTGGCTGAAGGGTTTGAATTAAGTGGATTGGGAACGCTTGCTGAAGCCATGTTGACGTGTGATCGTGTGGTGCAATTCTGAGAGGCAAAAATGAAAAGAATTGCTTTTGTCTTTACAAAAGCACCTCATGGTGATTCTGGCGGCAGAGAAGGTTTGGATGCATTATTGGCAACCTCAGCATTAACAGAAGAGATTGGTGTATTTTTCATTTCTGATGGTGTGCTGCAACTTCTGCCGAATCAGCAACCTGACAGGATCCTCGCCAGAAACTATATTGCTACGTTTAAGGTCTTGCCTCTGTACGATATTGAAAAATATTATTTGTGCCAGGAAGACCTTATCATGCGTGGGTTAAGCGCAGTCCGCGGTTGTATTCTGGATGCGGAAGTGATACCCGCAAAAGCGATTCGTGAAAAACTGGCTGGCTATGATGTGGTGCTGACATTCTGAGCGATTGGAAGGACGATGATATGCTATATACTGTTGGCCGATCCCCTTATCAATGTGATTTCAATGTAATATTCAATCTGTTTGCCAGTGGTGATGACATACTGTTTATTCAGGATGGTGTACTGGCAGGCATTGATGGTAATTGCTATCTTCCGGCTTTAATGAGTCATGGCGTTACATTGTATGTTCTGAAAGAAGATATTGAGGCGCGGGGATTGGCAGGTCGTATTTCGGACAAAGTACAAGTTATCGACTATACTGACTTTGTTAACCTGACGGTAAAACACCATCAACAATTCGCCTGGTAGTCAGAGAAAATGTATATTTCTTGACACCCCGGCGAGTCAGCCATAAAATTCCGCGTCCTCGTGTTTTGCCGTCAGGGCAGACAAGAGATTTTATCCGTGTTTACGAAGCAAAAAAACCAGGAGTTTTTTTAATAATGGCAACTATTAACCAGCTGGTGCGCAAACCCCGCAGCATGAAGGTTGCAAAAAGCAACGTTCCTGCTCTGGAAGCTTGCCCACAGAAGCGTGGCGTATGTACTCGCGTATATACCACCACTCCTAAAAAACCAAACTCCGCACTGCGTAAAGTATGTCGTGTGCGTTTGACTAACGGTTACGAAGTTTCTTCCTACATCGGTGGTGAAGGCCACAACTTGCAGGAACACTCCGTAATTTTGATCCGTGGCGGTCGTGTTAAAGACTTGCCAGGTGTGCGTTACCACACTGTGCGTGGTGCACTGGACTGTTCCGGTGTTAAAGACCGTAAACAAGGTCGTTCTAAGTACGGTGCGAAGAAGCCAAAGGCTTAATGGTTCTCCGTTAAGTAAGGCCAAACATTTTCACTTTAATGTCAAAATAAACTCGTAGAGTTTTGGACAACCCTGAATTCGAAACGGAGTATTTCCATGCCACGTCGTCGTGTAATTGGTCAGCGTAAAATTTTGCCAGATCCAAAGTTCGGATCTGAATTACTGGCCAAATTTGTCAATATCCTGATGGTAGATGGTAAAAAATCTACTGCGGAAGCAATTGTATATAGTGCGCTTGAGACCCTGGCTCAGCGTTCTGGTAAAGAACATCTGGAAGCGTTTGAACTCGCACTGGATAACGTGCGTCCAACCGTGGAAGTTAAATCCCGCCGTGTTGGTGGTTCTACTTATCAGGTTCCAGTTGAAGTTCGTCCGGTTCGTCGTAATGCTCTGGCAATGCGCTGGATCGTTGAAGCTGCTCGTAAACGCGGTGATAAGTCTATGGCCCTGCGCCTGGCGAACGAACTATCTGACGCAGCCGAGAATAAAGGCTCTGCTGTTAAGAAACGTGAAGACGTTCACCGTATGGCAGAAGCTAACAAGGCGTTCGCACACTACCGTTGGTAATTCCATCGTAGTGATATGCCCTGGGTGGCAGCTCTGCCACCCAGATTTAAATTGAACGTCCTAGGAATAGAGGAATCAAATGGCTCGTACAACACCCATTGCACGCTACCGTAACATCGGTATCAGTGCACACATCGACGCCGGTAAAACCACCACTACCGAACGTATTCTGTTCTACACTGGTGTAAACCATAAGATCGGTGAAGTTCATGATGGCGCTGCTACTATGGACTGGATGGAACAGGAGCAGGAGCGTGGTATTACCATCACCTCCGCAGCAACAACTGCTTTCTGGTCAGGTATGGCTAAGCAGTTTGATGCGCACCGTATCAATATCATCGACACCCCAGGCCACGTTGACTTCACTATCGAAGTAGAACGTTCTATGCGTGTCCTTGACGGTGCGGTCATGGTTTACTGTGCGGTTGGTGGTGTTCAGCCACAGTCTGAAACCGTATGGCGTCAGGCGAATAAATATAAAGTTCCACGTATCGCGTTCGTTAACAAAATGGACCGTATGGGCGCGAATTTCTTACGCGTTGTTGAGCAGATCAAAACTCGTTTGGCTGCAAACCCAGTACCTCTGCAATTGGCAATTGGTGCAGAAGATGGCTTCACCGGTGTTGTTGACCTGGTGAAAATGAAAGCTATCAACTGGAACGAGGAAGATCAGGGAACTACCTTCACTTATGAAGATATTCCAGCTGATATGCAGGATCTGGCTGAAGAATGGCGTAACAACCTGGTTGAAGCCGCTGCGGAAGCATCAGAAGAGCTGATGGAAAAATACCTCGGCGGTGAAGAGCTGACCGAAGAAGAGATCAAAGCGGGTCTGCGTCATCGTGTTATGACTAACGAAATCATCCTGGTTACCTGTGGTTCTGCATTTAAGAACAAAGGTGTTCAGGCAATGCTGGATGCCGTTATTGAGTACCTGCCGGCACCAACTGACGTTGAATCTATTAAAGGTCTTCTGCCAGATGGTAAAGATACCCCGGCAGAGCGTCATTCTGACGATAACGAACCGTTCTCGGCACTGGCGTTTAAAATCGCTACTGACCCATTCGTTGGTAACCTGACCTTCTTCCGTGTCTACTCTGGCGTGGTTAATTCCGGTGATACCGTTCTTAACCCAGTGAAAGACAAAAAAGAACGTTTTGGCCGTATCGTTCAGATGCATGCTAACAAGCGTGAAGAAATCAAAGAAGTTCGCGCAGGCGACATCGCAGCTGCGATCGGTCTGAAAGACGTGACTACCGGTGATACTCTGTGTGATATCAGTTCTCCAATCATTCTGGAGCGTATGGAATTCCCAGAGCCGGTAATCTCTGTTGCGATTGAGCCAAAAACTAAAGCCGACCAGGAAAAAATGGGTATCGCTTTAGGTCGTCTGGCTCAGGAAGACCCATCATTCCGCGTGTCTACCGATGAAGAATCCGGCCAGACTATTATCGCGGGTATGGGTGAGCTTCACCTGGACGTTCTGGTTGACCGTATGCGTCGTGAGTTCAAAGTTGAAGCGAACGTCGGTAAACCTCAGGTTGCTTACCGTGAAACCATCCGTACTACTGTTGAACAAGAAGGTAAATTTGTTCGTCAGTCTGGTGGTCGTGGTCAGTTTGGTCACGTATGGCTGCGTATTGAGCCAATGGAAGCAGGTGGCCCAGGCTACCAATTCGCTAACGAAATTGTTGGCGGTGTTGTTCCTAAAGAATATATCCCTGCGGTAGATAAGGGTATTCAGGAACAAATGAAAAATGGTGTTCTGGCCGGTTACCCGATTGTTGACGTTAAAGTGGCATTGTTCGATGGTTCTTACCACGAAGTTGACTCCTCTGAAATGGCGTTCAAAATCGCAGGTTCTATGGGCTTCAAAGAAGGCTTCATGAAAGCGAAACCAGTTCTGCTGGAACCTATCATGAAAGTTGAAGTTGAAACTCCAGAAGACTACATGGGTGACGTTATCGGTGACCTGAACCGTCGCCGTGGTATGATTGACGGTATGGAAGATCTTGCTACCGGTAAAATCGTACGTGCTCAGGTACCATTATCTGAAATGTTTGGTTATGCTACTGATCTGCGTTCTCAGACCCAAGGTCGTGCTTCTTACTCCATGGAGTTCCTGAAGTACAATGAAGCGCCGAGCAACGTCGCTCAGGCTATTATCGAAGCTCGTAAAGCTAAATAAGCTTTTCGGGTTTAATATCTAGATTTAGCTCCCTCCCCATATAACGAGGGAGCGATATTAAGGAATAGAGTCGTGTCTAAAGAAAAATTTGAACGTAA